>CAZVLI010000053.1:3485-10982 GCA_964627965.1 uncultured Rhodospirillales bacterium | reverse complement strand
AAGACCGCGCGCTTCATGCCACGCACGGTCGCCCCGCCACGTCGACTGGCTGGATCGCCAGTTCAGCCACCGCCCCAGGGTTCCTTCTTGCCGGTGAAGTTCGGCTTGCGCTTCTCGCGCAGCGCGGCGCGGCCCTCTTCGCCGTCATCGCCCTCGCGAAGCTCGGTGAGCTGGCGCCGGCCGTGGCCGTAGAGTTCCGCCGCGCCCTTCGGCATCAGCTCTTGAATGTGACGTTTCAGCATGCGCATCACCGCCGGCGAGTTCGCCGCCAGCGTTTCCGCGTAGGCCATCGCCGTCGGCATCAACTCCTCGCGCGGGACGACCTTGTTGACGAAGCCGACCTCGTAGGCGCGCTCGGCCGTCATCTCGTCGCCGACCAGGATGAACTCCATCGCGATCTTGTGCGGCATGCGCGGCACCAGCGACGCGATCAGGCCGCCGGAGAATCCGATCTTGGCCTCGGGGTAGGAAAACTTGGTGCCCTCGACCATCACCGCGAGGTCGCAGAACTGCACCAGTACCACCGCACCACCGACGCACCAGCCGTTGATCGCCGCTATCACCGGCTTATCGACCGCCACGCCCAGTCCCGGTGCGAAAGACCAGATCTCCGGCGGCGCGGACAGGTCGGCACCGCCGGAGAAGTGCTTCTCGCCGGCGGCGGTCAGGATCGCCACGCGGTCCTCGTCGCTGCCCTGAAAGCGCCGCCAGGCATCGCGCAACGCGACCGCGACCTCTTCGTTGAGCGCGTTGGCCTTGTCCGGCCGGTTGATGGTGATGACGGCGATCCCGCCCTTCGACTCATACGTCACGACGCTCATGGCCGCTCTCCCAACTACGTTCGTCATGCCGGCCTTGAGCCGGCATCCATGTCGAGGCCGAGTCTGCCGTAAATCGTCCCGCGGGAACATGGACCCCGGATCAAGTCCGGGGTGACGGTCAGGGGTGGCTGTCGACCAGCTTGACCCAGTCTTCCTCGCTGATGATCTCGATGTTCAGTTCCGCCGCCTTCTTCGCCTTGGAGCCGGCGCCGGGTCCGGCGACGACAAGGTCGGTCTTGGCCGACACCGAGCCGGCGACTTTCGCACCAAGACTTTCCGCACGTGCCTTGGCTTCCGCGCGGGTCATGGTCTCCAGTGTGCCGGTGAACACCACCGTCTTGCCCGCCACCGGCGACTCAGCCGCGACGGCTTCCAGCGGCTGCGGCGACACCTCTTTCAACAGCGCCGCAATGACCTCGGCGTTATGCGGCTCCGCGAAGAACTCGACGATGGCGTCGGCGACCTTCTTGCCAATGCCGTCGATATTCAGCAGGTCGGCGTAGGCAACGCTCTCCGGATCGGCGGCCGCCTTCATCGCCTCGCCCAGCGCCTCGATGGTGCCGTAGCTGCGCGCCAGCAACCGCGCGGTCGTCTCGCCGACGTGGCGGATGCCGAGTGCATAGATGAAGCGGTCGAGGTCGACGTCGCGGCGCGCATCGATGGCGTCGAACAGCTTCGCGGCCGAGGTCTCACCCCAGCCCTCGCGCTCTTCCAGCTTGATCTCGTCGTTGCGCGCCCTGAGCGTGAAGATATCGGCCGGCCCGGCGATCAGCTTGTCGGCCCAGAAGGCGGTGACCTGTTTCGAACCCAGTCCGTCGATGTCGAACGCGTCGCGCGCGACGAAATGCTTCAGCCGTTCCACCGCCTGCGCCTCGCAGATCAGGCCCCCGGTGCAACGCTTGATGGCGCCCTTCTTCTCCTTGTCCTCGCCTTCCTCGCGCACAGCGTGACTGCCGCAGACCGGGCAGGTGTCGGGGAACACGTAGGGCTGGGCATCCTTAGGGCGCTTGTCGGCGACGAAGCCGACGACCTGCGGGATGACGTCACCGGCGCGCTGCACGATCACGGTGTCGCCGACGCGGATGTCCTTGCGCGCGATCTCGTCCTCGTTATGCAGCGTGGCGTTGGTGACGACCACGCCGCCGACGGTGACCGGCTCCAACCGTGCGACAGGGGTCAGCGCGCCGGTGCGCCCGACCTGGATGTCGATGTCGTTAAGGACCGTTTGCGCCTGCTCCGGCGGGAACTTGTGCGCCGTCGCCCAGCGCGGCGAGCGGCTGACCTGACCGAGCCGACCCTGCCAGTCCAGCCGATCGACCTTGTAGACCACGCCGTCGATGTCATACGGCAGGTTCGCCCGGTCGGCGACCAGGGCGCGGTAGTAGGCCAGGATCTCGTCGACCGTGCGACAAACCTGCAACCGCGCTTGCGTCTTCAGGCCCCAGCGCTCGAACGCTTCGATCACGCCGGACTGCGTCTCGGCCGGCACGTCGGATGCCTCGCCCCATGCGTAGGCGATGAACTCAAGACTGCGCTGCTTGGTGATCGACGGGTCGAGCTGGCGCAGCGATCCGGCCGCCGCATTGCGTGGGTTCGCGTAGAGCGGCTTCTCCGCCGCCGCCTGCGCCTCGTTCAGCTTGAAGAAACTCGAGCGCGGCATGTAGACCTCGCCGCGCACCTCAAACACATCGGGCACGTCATCGCCCTTCAGCGTCGGTGGCACGCCGGCGACGTGGCGCAGGTTGCGGGTGATGTCCTCGCCGGTCTGGCCGTCGCCGCGCGTCGCGCCGACCTTGAACCGCCCCTTCTCGTAGCGTAGCGAGGCCGATAGCCCGTCGATCTTCGGCTCGGCCAGAACGGCGACTTCCTCGTCCTCGGCCAACCCGAGGAAGCGGCGTACGCGGGTCAGGAACTCGACCACGTCATCATCGTCGAAGGCGTTCGACAGCGACAGCATCGGCCGGCTGTGCGTGACCTTGGCGAAGCCGTCGGCCGGCGCCGCACCGATCCGCTCCGACGGACTGTCGGCACGCTTCAGGTGTGGGAACCGCGCCTCGATGGCGCCATTGCGCAGGCGCAGCGCGTCATAGTCGGCGTCGGTCAGCGTCGGCGCGGCCTGGTTGTAGTAAAGCTCGTCGGCCTCGGCGATCTCCAGCGCCAGTCGCTCAAGCTCGGCCTTGGCTTCGTCTTCGGTGAGCGAGTCGACCGGCTTCATCCGCGTCCACCCTGCAGCAACGACCGCGCGGCCGCCCGGGCCTCGCGCGTGACCTCGGCACCAGCCAGCATGCGAGCGATCTCCTCGCGCCGGCCGCTCTTGTCCAGCGGCTCGACCGTTGTCGTCGCCCGTTCCGTATCGGCCTGCTTGGCGACGCGCCAGTGGTGGTCGCCGCGCGCCGCGACCTGCGGCGAGTGCGTCACCACGAGGACCTGCGCGGTCTCGGCCAGCGCCGCCAATCGCTCGCCGACCTTGTCCGCGACCGCACCACCGACACCGGCATCGACCTCGTCGAACACCAGGGTCGGTGCGCCCTTGGTCTCGGCCAGCGCCACCTTGATCGCCAGCATCAGTCGCGACAGCTCGCCGCCCGAGGCGACCTTGTCCAGCGGCCCAGCCGGCATGCCCGGCGTCGTGGCAACGGTGAAGCGCACGCGGTCGGCGCCCTCCGGTCCGTCTTCGCCCTCATCGACGATGGTCGTGAACACGGCCGGCGCCAACCGCAGCTCCGGTATCTCCCGCGCCACCGCCTTGTCGAGCCGCGTGGCCGCCGCACGCCGGCCTTTGCTCAAGGCGTCGGCCGACTGCCGGTAGGCCGCCTCGGCCGCCGCGAGCTTCTCCCGCAACCCGCCGATCTCCTCGTCGCTGCGATCCAGCGCCGCGAGTTGCGCCGACAGCTTCTCGTGCAGAGCCGCCAGACCGTCGCACGTCGTCCGGTGCTTGCGTGCGAGCTGACGCAAACCGAACAGCCGCTCCTCGACCTGCTCCAACCGTTGCGGCGCGCGATCCAGCTTCTCCGCGGCTTCCTCGAGCACCGCCACGGCCTCCATTGCCTCGCTGGCTGCGCGCGTCATCGCCTGCAACGGCGCCTCGAAATCCTCGCCGGCCTGACCCAGCAGTCGCTCCAGAGTCTTCTCTGCTGTGCGCAGGCGGCTCTCCACGCCATTGTCGCCCTGCAGCGCTGAGAGCGCCTCGCGCAAACCCTCTGCCAGCCGCTCGCCCTGCTGCAGGGTGGCGCGTTCCTCGGCCAGCGCGGTCTCCTCGCCTTCCGCCGGTGCGACCGCGTCCAGCTCGCCGACCGCGTGGCGCAGGAACTCCTCCTCAGCCCGTGCGGCGGCCAGCGCCGCCTCTGCCTCGGCCAGTCTGTCGGCCGCATCGCGTCGCGCGGCGTAGGCATCACGGCAAGTACCCAGCTGGCGCTCCAGCCCCGCATAGGCGTCGAGCACGCCACGATGCCGGCCAGGGTCGAGCAGCCCGCGGATGTCATGCTGGCCGTGGATCTCGACCAGAGCGTCGCCGACCTGCCGCAGCAGACCGATGCTGATGGCGCCGTCGTTGAGGTAGGCACGGCTCCGTCCGTCGGCGCCGACCACGCGGCGCAGCACCAGTTCCTCCTCGTCGAGCACGATGTCCTGTTCGGCCAGAAGCGCGTGGACCGGATGGTCCGGCGGTGGCGCGAAGGTCGCGGTCACCGTTGCCTGCTTGGCGCCGCCGCGCACCAGCGCCGCCTCCGCTCGCTGACCCAACGCCAGCCCCAACGCATCAAGGAGGATCGACTTGCCGGCGCCGGTCTCGCCGGTCAGCGCGCTCAGGCCGGCCCGCAACTCCAGGCTCAGCCGCTCGATCACCGCCAGGTCCTGGATCGTCAGGCTGCGCAGCATCGAGGCATCAGAAGATCGCGCGCCAGGTCCGCGAGATCCACGACCCCTCGCTGTCCTCGGGCGCCAATCCCTTGCCGGTGAGCAGCGCGTAGCTGTCGCGATACCACTCGCTGCCCGGATAGTTGTGGCCGAGCACCGCCGCGGCCGCCTGCGCCTCGTCGTTCACGCCCAGCGCCAGGTAGCTTTCAGTCAGTCGGTGCAGCGCCTCGGCGACATGCGTCGTGGTCTGGTAGTCCTTGACCACCGCCTGGAACCGGTTGATCGCGGCCGCGTACTTGCCGCGCGTCTGGTAGTAGCGGCCGATCTCCATCTCCTTGCCGGCGAGATGGTCGTGCGCGAGGTCGATCTTCAGTGACGCGTCGCGCGAGTATTCCGTGTTCGGGTACCGATCCACGACCTCCTGCAAGCGATTGAGCGCCTGCGCGGTGACTTTCTGGTCGCGACCGATATCGGCGATCTGTTCGTAGTAGCTGATCGCGATCAGGTAGGCGGCGTAGGCCGCGTCCTTGTTGCCGGGGTGAAGCTGCAGGAAGCGCTCCGCCGCCAGGATCGATTCGTCGTACTCGTTGTCGAGGTAGTAGGCGTACGCCGCCATCAGCTGCGCCTTGCGCGCCCACACCGAGTACGGGTGCTGGCGCTCGACCTCGTCGAAATTCTGCGCCGCCGCCTTCACTTCGCCGGCCAGCAGCTGGTCCATCGCCTGGTTGTAGATTTCCTCGACCGGGCGCTCGACATACGGCGTCTCGTCGCTCTCGCACGCGCCCAGGCCCAACGCGACGGTCAGGATGGCGAGCCAGCGGATGGGAAACGCGGTCATCTGTGCCTGCGGTCGTTTGAATTTGTTAACCATGTCGGCGCAGCATACCGGTGCGCGCCGCTCTGGCCCAATGTACCCCGGCCGCCGGGACACGCAAGGGTGCGTCGGCCAGGAATTTTCGGGCCACATGAGGAAAAACAAATGAACCGCCGTGGGTTCCTAGCCGGGCTGGCCGCCGCCTGCCCGCTCTGCCTGTCGAGCCAGCTTGGTCATGCCGCCGGCGGCGGTCATCGATGGGGCTACGAAGGCACCGGCGCACCGGGGAACTGGGGCGCCCTGGCCAAGGAATACGCGACATGCGGCGTCGGTCGGCGGCAGTCGCCGATCGACCTCACCAACGCCGTACCGGCCGATCTGGACCCGGCCCAGGTCGCCTGGCAACCGGCCCAGACTTACGACGTGCTGAACAACGGCCACACCATCCAGGTGAACTGGCCGGGCGGCAGCTCGATGAACTTGCGCGGGCGGCAGTACGACCTGCTGCAGTTCCACTTCCACCACAAGAGCGAGCATACGCTGGCCGGCCGGCAGTTCCCGCTGGAGGCGCACTTCGTTCACAGGAGCAAGCAGGGCGACCTGGCGGTGGTTGGCGTGTTTATGGCCGAGGGCCAGCCGCACCCGGACCTGGAGTCGATCTGGAAAGTGGCGCCGCCGAAGGAAGGCAAGGCCGTCGGCACAGCGCCGGTCGATCCTCGCCGCATGTTGCCGGGAGCCTCGCCGGCCTTCGTCTACTCCGGTTCGCTGACCACGCCGCCGTGCACCGAGATTGTCACCTGGACGGTGCTGGCCACGCCGATGTCGGCCTCGGCTGCCCAGATCGCCGCGTTCGCCAAGCTGTTCCCGAAGAACTTCCGTCCGGTGCAGCCGCTGAACGGCCGTTTCCTGCTCCGCGTCGGCGGCTAGCTCGCCGGCGATCGGCGGTAGGCGCTGGGTGTCATCCCGGTGGCCTGCTTGAAGGCGCGGTTGAACGGCCCGATCGAGCCATAGCCAAGACCGAGAGCGATGGAGAGGATCGGCTCGCGCGTCCGTGCCGGGTCGCGCAGCGCGGTCTTCGCATCCGCCAATCGGTAGCTGTTCAGGTAGGTCGGAAAGTTACGGAACCCCAGTTGCTGGTTGATCAGCCGACGCAGCCGGTACTCCGGTGCGCCGAGCCGCTCCGCCAGTGCCGCGATGGTCAGCCCTTCTTCGCGATAGGCGCTCTGCTCGCGCATCGCCACATCGAGACGTTCACGCAGCGCCTCGTCGGCGGCCGACGGCATCGCCGCCGGTACCGGAAGCAACAGCGCGCCGACCATCTCGTCATGCCGTAACCGCACGACGCGGACGAGGATCGCCGCCACCAGCAAGGCAATGGCGGCCGGGTTCAGTGGATGTAGCCAGTCCGGTGCCGCCGCCCCGTGCAGCGCGATCTCGGTCACCGCGATGATCGCCATGTAGCCGCCGATACCGAGCACGAAGATGGCGCGAAACCGCCGCCTTGCCTCGATCAGGTCGCCGCTGCGCCCACGCAGCGCAAGCCACAGCGCATGGCCGATGAGCGCCAGAATGCCGGCCTGGTACGCCAGGACGGTCGCGCTATCGAGCCAGTCCGGCATCGCGTGTTGGCCGTACACCCGCCCGAGACCGAAGCCGAGGATCGCCGCCAGCACCACGATGTCGAGCCAGCCGGGCCGGAAACCGTCGTCGAACAGCGCCCGCGACAGCATCCAGAACAGCGCCGGGTTGGCGAGGCAGAACATCAACACCGGTAGCCATGGCAAGCCGAGCCAACCGGGCAGGCCCGGCGCCGAGCACAGCAGGTAGGCGACGCCGCCCACCGCCAGCACCACGCCGAGCCGGCCACCCCACGTCGCCCGCGCGTCACGCCACAGCACCACGACGATGATCGCGAGCAACGCCCCGGCCATCCCGCGCAATGCGGTATCGACGACCAGCATGTCCACCTAATCGGCGCCCGTCGCGATGTGGGCCCGCGACAGCGCC
>CAZVLI010000053.1:0-3475 GCA_964627965.1 uncultured Rhodospirillales bacterium | reverse complement strand
TCACGAGTACGGTCACGCGCGCGGCCTTGGCCACTCGTTCGACGGGCTGGCGACCATGGCCGGCGGCAGATCTGTGTCTCGCAGAACAGCAGCAGACAGCCCTCGACCGCGAGTGTATCGGGACCACGCATCCGCACGCTGGCGCGGTAGGTGTTGCCGTTATCCGGGTTGAAGGCCTCGCCGTCTCGCCAGTCGCCTGCGCCACGCCGTTGCAGGCCGGCGAGGATACGCTTGCCATGCAGCGGGCGCGGCTGGCCAGCATCGTCGACGGCATCCCACAGCCACACGATGTGGCCGCAAAGGCGCTCGCCGTCGCAAGGCGCCAACTCGACCACGGCCTCGACGCCAGGCGTCACCCAACGCCCGAAGACCGTATCCGCACGCGCGGGCTTGCCGACGGTCAACGTCCCGAGCATGGCCAGCAGCGCGACCACGCCCGCAGCCGACACAGCCACGCGACGCGTCGGCCGTCGGCCGGTGACGGCGTCGAAACGATCACGGTAGTCCGCATGCTCGGTCCCCATCAGCCGGTCCCACCAAGTGAAGTAGAGACCGAAGTTACCGTCCGGGCGGCTGTGATGCATGTCGTGATGCGTCGTTGATGCCAGCCACCCGAACCATCGCGAGCGGGCGAGCCCGCCTGGATAGACTTCGTGACCCGCATGGCCGACGACGTTGCGCACGATCATGACGGTCAGGAATACGGCGACGACCGCACCGTGAACCGGCACCAGCAGCAGGAACAGCGGCAGAAACAGCGCCTCCAGTACCGCCTCCAGTGGGTGAAACGCATACGCGGCGAACGGCGTCGGCGTGACGGAGCGGTGGTGCAGCCGATGCACCCGGCGATACAGCCAGCGATGATGCATCGCCCGGTGCAGCCAGTAGAAATAGGTGTCGTGAGCCACCAGCAGCAGGATCAGGCTCGCCGGCAGCCACAGCCAGCCGTATAGGTCGGCGTCACGGTAGATGTGCATCATCTCGGCCTGGATACCGAGATAGATGCCGAACCCGTTCAGCGAGAAGATCAGCACCGTGAGCAACGAGGCGGAGATCTCGCGGATCAGGTCCGCGCGGCGGTGCCGACGATCTTGAATCTTCCGGCGACGGAGCCATGCCGGCCCCCACCAGAGCACGACGGCGCCGGCGATCCCGGCGGCCAGGATGTAGCGCAAGGCATCCGACAGCAGGATGTGCGGCCAGATGCCGAGGAAATCGCCCGTGATGTCGCTGAGACTGAGCATCGCAAACCTCGCAATCCGAGCCCGGGCCGACGTGGCCGGGGCTGGAAGCAAGGAATGCTCTCAAGTGGCGAGCGCGATCTCGCCGATTCTGTCGGAAAAGAGCGCCGATTCCCGAAAATCGGCGATTCTTAGCGTCTAGGCGCTGGCCGCAATCGCGACGGAGGCCGCCGGCCGCGACGAACCCGCGGCCGCGACGTCGACGTAATCCCAGGCCGTCTCGTCGGCCATCAGCGCCCGCAGCAGGCGGTTGTTCAGGCTGTGACCCGACCGCACGCCCTCGAACGCGCCCAGGATCGGCGCGCCGGCGAGATAGAGGTCGCCGACGGCGTCCAGCACCTTGTGGCGCACGAACTCGTCGTCGAACCTCAGGCCGCCCTCGTTGAGGATGCGATGGTCGTTGCCGACCACGACGGCATTGTCGAGCGAGCCGCCCCGCGCTAGGCCGAGCTTGTGCAGTTGCTGCACGTCACGCTCGAAACCGAAGGTGCGGGCCCGCGCGATGTCACGCTTGAAGGCGCCGTCGGCAATGTCGAACTCGCCTTCGGTCCGATCGATCGCCGGACTGTCGAAGTCGATCTCGAAGCGCACCGAGAATTGCTCGTCCGGGTACAGCGTCGCCGACTTCTCGCCGTCCTCGATCCGGACCGGCTTGCGGATACGGATGGCACGCCGCCGCGCCGCTTGCTCGACCGTGCCGGCGCACTCGATCAGGAACACGAACGGCGCCGACGAGCCGTCCATGATCGGCACTTCCGGCCCGTCCAGCTCGACCCGGACATTGTCGATGCCGCAACCGGCGAAGGCCGCCATCAGATGCTCCACCGTCGCCACGGTGACGCCATCGGCATTGCCCAGCGTGGTGCCGAGCTGCGTATCCACGACACGGTCCCAACGGGCCGGCACCAGCACGTCGCGCTGGTTCGGCTCCAGGTCGGTCCGCTCGAACACCACGCCGCTGCCGGGGGCGCCAGGACGCAGGCTCATGTTCACGCGCCGCCCGCTGTGCAGGCCGATGCCCGTGCAGTTGATCGCGTTCTTCAAGGTGGTTTGGTGTCGGCCGCTGACCATCTTGTCCCTCAAACGACGCTGCGCCTCTCGCGTCCCCCGCGCGACCGGCGGGCACCTCGGCTGGTTACGCTGCCTTTGGTGCCCGCCGTGGCTCTCCGTGGCGCTATCGCCGTACTGTAAAACCCTTGGGTCCGAGTAACTTACAGCCGTACGTAACAACGTCGCTGCAAGTCCTCAAATCAAGAGTTGTTACATTCTGTTGCGATACCTCAGTTGGCCTGACGGCGCAGAAAAGAGGGGATTTCGAGCAGATCCTCCTCCTGACGCCGACGCGGCAAGCGATCCTCCGGGTCCGGCCCGGCCAGATCGGGCACGCTGGCCTCCCGATTCGCCTCCTTGCGCGGCAGTGGCGCCCGCGCGGCCTCCGTATCGGCCGACTTCGACGATACCGCACCGGTCATCCGCGCGAACAGGCTGAGACCGCGCCCGCGCTTCGGCATCGCCGGCACTTCCGCCGCCGCCGGCTCCGGCTCCACGACGGGCTCCGGCTCCGGTTCGTCGAAGGCCATCGGCGTCTCGTCCGGGTCGATCGCCGGCGCGGCGACGAACGGCTCGTCCACAGGCACCGCCGTCTCGTCCACGACCACCGGCTGCGAGGAGGCCAACAATTCCGGCGCCGGCCCCAGGGGCTTGGCGCGCGGGATCGCCGCCGGTTCCGCCTCGACCATCTCGGCCGCGAACGGCGTCGGTTCCGGCAGCGGGGTCATTTCCGGCTCGGCCATCGCGACCGCCTCCGGCATCTCCGCCGGCTCGTCGACCGCCAACTGCGGCTCGGCCTCGGCGACCGGCTCCGACTCGGCAGCCGGCATCGGCTCCGGCGCCGCCGCAACCACCGGCGCGCCAGCACCAACCGCGTAGAGCTTCGGCGGATGGCGCATCTGGCCCTCGATCACGTCGATGCCGGTGGCAACGACGGAGACCCGCATGCGGCCCTCCAGCTTCTCGTCCAGTGCCGAACCGACGATGATGTTGGCCTCCGGATCGACTTCCTCGCGGATGCGATTGGCCGCCTCGTCGACCTCGAACAGCGTCAGGTCCATGCCGCCGGTGATGTTGATGAGCACGCCGCGGGCGCCCTTCATCGACACGTCGTCGAGCAGCGGGTTGGAGATCGCGGATTCGGCCGCGTCGACAGCGCGCTTCTCGCCGTCGGCCTCGCCGGC
>CAZVLI010000052.1:0-11015 GCA_964627965.1 uncultured Rhodospirillales bacterium | reverse complement strand
CATCATGAGCACCGACAACGATACCTTCAAATCCCTGATCGCCCGCGTCGCCGACGCGATGCCGCTGACCGTCGCCGAGGCGCGCAGCGCCTTCAACATCATGATGTCGGGCGATGCCACGCCGGCGCAGATGGGTGGCTTCCTGATGGCGTTGCGCGTGCGCGGCGAGACCGTCGACGAGATCACCGGCGGCGTGATGGCGATGCGCGACAAGATGTCCGGCATCCATGCCCCCGCCGGCGCCATCGACATCGTCGGCACCGGCGGCGACGCCAAGGGCACGCTGAACGTCTCCACCAGCTCCGCGCTGGTCACCGCCGCCTGCGGCGTGGTCGTCGCCAAGCACGGCAACCGGGCGCTGTCGTCGAAGACCGGCGCGGCCGACGTGCTGAGCGCGCTTGGCGTCAACCTCGACGCGCCCTTCCCGCGCCTGGAGCAGGCGCTGGTCGAGGCGGGCATCTGCTTCATGATGGCGCCGCGCCACCACGGCGCGATGCGCAATGTCGGCGGCGCCCGCGTCGAGCTCGGCACCCGCACGATCTTCAACCTGCTGGGGCCGATGTCGAACCCCGCCGGGGTCAAGCGCCAGCTCATCGGCGTCTTCGCCAAGCCGTGGCTGGTGCCGATGGCGGAAACCATGCGCAACCTGGGCTCGGAGACGATCTGGGTCGTGCACGGCGCCGACGGCACCGACGAACTCACCATCACCGGCCCGACCTACTGCGCCAAGCTGGAGGCCGGCGAGATCACCGAGACCGAACTGCACCCGTCCGACGCCGGACTGGAGGTTTCGCCGTTCGAAGCGATCAAGGGCGGCGACCCCGACCAGAACGCACAGGCCGTCCGCGACCTGCTTGACGGCGAGAAATCGGCCTTCCGCGACATGGTGATGTTCAATGTCGCCGCCGCCCTGGTGATCGCCGGCACCGTCGGCGACCTGAAAGACGGCGTGAAGCTCGCCGGCGAAGCGATCGACAGCGGCAAGGCGCGCGAGACGCTGGCGGCACTGGCCGCGATCACCAACCTCGACGGTGACGCATGAGCGATGTTCTGGCCCGCATCTGCGCCGACAAGCGCAAGCACATCGAAGCTTGCAAGGCCGAGGTCTCGCTTGCCGAGTTGGAGACGAAGGCTTCGCAGGCCAGCGCGCCGCGCGGTTTCGCCAATGCCCTCAAGCAGTCGATCGCGGCGGGCCGGTTTGGCCTGATCGCCGAGATCAAGAAGGCTTCGCCGTCCAAGGGCCTGATCCGCGCCGACTTCGATCCGCCGAGCCTGGCGGCGGCCTACGAAGCCGGCGGCGCGTCGTGTCTGTCGGTGCTGACCGACCAGCCCTACTTCCAGGGCGCCGACGCTTATCTCGAACAGGCGCGGGCGGTGGTGCCGCTACCGGCGCTGCGCAAGGACTTCATGCTCGATCCCTATCAGGTGGTCGAGGCGCGTGCGCTGGGCGCCGACTGCATTCTGCTGATCATGGCGGCGTTGACCGACGACGAGGCGAGGACGTTGCGCCGCGCCGCCGCCGACCTCGGCATGGACGTGCTGGTCGAAGTGCACGACGCGGCCGAACTCGACCGCGCGTTGCCGCTTGAGGCCGAGCTTGTCGGCGTGAACAACCGCAACCTGAAGACCATGGTTACCGATCTGGCGGTCAGCGAAGCTTTGGCCGAGCGTATGCCGAAGGACGCCGTGGCGGTCTGTGAGAGCGGCCTCGGCAGCAATGCTGACTTGCAACGTATGTGGCGCGCCGGCTTCGGTGCCTTCCTGGTCGGCGAGTCGCTGATGCGTCAGGCCGACGTAACTGCGGCGACGAACGCGCTGCTGAACCCCGCGCCGGAACTGAGGGCGGCGTCCTGATGGCGGAACTCACGCATTTCGACCGCGACGGGCGCGCCCGCATGGTCGACGTCGCCGACAAGCCCGAGACACGGCGCGTCGCGGTCGCCGCCGGCCGCGTCGACATGGCGCCGGAAACCCTGAAGGCGATCACCGACAAGCAGATCCAGAAGGGCGACGTGCTGGCCGTGGCGCGGCTGGCCGGCATCATGGCCGCCAAGCGCACCGCCGACCTGATCCCGCTGTGCCACCCCCTGCCCCTCACGTCGGTGGAGCTGGAACTCGAAGCGGCCGACGGTGGTGTCGAGATCACCGCCACGGTGGGCATCACCGGCCGTACCGGCGTGGAGATGGAGGCGCTGACCGCCGTCTCGGTCGCCGCGCTCACGGTCTACGACATGTGCAAGGCGATCGACCGCGCCATGCGCATCGGCGAGATCCGCCTTCGCCACAAGAGCGGCGGCAAGTCCGGCACCTTCGAGCAGCCCTGACCATGATCCCCGTCGCCGAGGCCCAGGAGAAGATCCTGGCCGCCATGCCCGCCCTGCCGAGCGAGGTGGTCAGCGTTGCCGACGGCTTCGGCCGGGTCTTGGCCGCCGACGTCGTGGCGCGCGTGACCCAGCCGCCGACGCCGGTCTCGGCCATGGACGGCTACGCGGTGCGCGGCGCCGACGTGGAGTCAGCACCGGCCACGCTGACCGTGATCGGCGAGGCGCCGGCCGGACACCTGTTCGACGGCGAGGTCGGCCCCGGCCAGGCGGTCCGCATCTTCACCGGCGGCGCGGTGCCCGAGGGCGCCGACACCATCGTCATCCAGGAAGACGTCGACGCCGACGGACAGACGATCACGGTTCGCGAGGCGACGAAGACAGGCACCTACGTCCGCCCCGCCGGCCTCGATTTCCAGGCCGGCAATGTCGGGCTGGCGGCCGGGCGGCGCCTGTCGGCGCGCGATGTCGGGCTGGCGGCGGCGATGAACGTGCCGTGGCTGTCCGTACGCCGCCGACCTCGCGTCGCCCTGCTGGCCACCGGCGACGAGATCGTGCGGCCCGGCGAGCCGACCGCGGCCAGATCGTCAGCTCCAACACCGTCGCCATGGCCGCGCTCGTACGCGCCGCCGGCGCCGAGCCGGTCGATCTCGGTATCGCCAAGGACAATGTCGAGTCGCTGGAGACGCACCTCGCGGGCACCCAGGGCTGCGACATGCTGGTCACGCTCGGTGGCGCTTCGGTCGGTGACCACGACCTGGTTCGCGACGCTCTGGAGCAGCGCGGCTGGGAACTCGGCTTCTGGCAGATCGCGATGCGGCCGGGCAAGCCGCTGATGTTCGGCCATCTCGGCCCGATGCCGCTGCTCGGGATGCCCGGAAACCCCGTCTCGTCATTGGTTTGCGGGCTACTGTTCGTGCAGCCGGCGATCCGCGCCATGCTCGGTATCAGCCCCGCGACCCCGCCTGTGACCCGCGCGGTGCTGGGCCGCGACCTGCGCGCCAACGACCGCCGCGAGGACTACCTGCGCAGCACGCTGCAGCGTCACGATGCAAGCGACTGGGTCGCCACGCCGTTCGAACGTCAGGACAGTTCGATGCTCTCCCGGCTGGCCGCCGCCGATTGCTTGGTGATCCGTCCGCCGCACGCGCCCGCCGCCAAGTCTGGCGATAACGTCGCCATCATCGACCTCGCCGAGATCGAATAGCGCTTGACGGTCTCCGGGAACCAAACTAGAACATGTGTTGAGGTTTTGGTTTTGTTCTAGATGTTGCGGTTACGTCGAATGACGGCCCCAACAACTGGCGGACCAATCCCCGAGGGTGGCCCGCCAGGCGGCAGGCCAGATGGGGCGGCATGTCGAGGGGCGGCGATCGAAGATGCTGACGCGCAAACAACACGAACTCCTGCTTTTCATTAATAAACGCCTGCAAGATACTGGCGTTTCACCCTCTTTCGATGAAATGAAGGCGGCGCTCGGACTGCGCTCCAAGTCCGGCATCCATCGCCTGATCACCGCTTTGGAGGAGCGTGGCTTCATCCGACGGCTGGCCCATCGGGCCCGTGCCCTGGAGGTCCTGAAGCTACCGGAATCGGTGGCCGGGCCGCAGCGGCCGGCGCCGCAGGTGATCGAGGGCGGTCGCGGCCGCGCCATGGGCCACACAGGCGCCGTGCCGGAACCAACCGGCGATGTCGTCAGCCTGCCGCTCCTCGGCAAGATCGCCGCGGGTACGCCGATCGAGGCGCTGCGCGACCCCAACACGTTCATCGAGATGCCGGCGAGCGACTACAGCCAGGGCGAGCATTTCGCACTGGAAGTTGCCGGCGACTCGATGGTCGAGGCCGGGATCCTGGACGGCGACATCGCTATCGTTCAGCGCTGCGAAGCGGCCGACAATGGCACCATCGTCGTCGCCTTGATCGACCAGGAGGAAGCGACGCTCAAGCGTCTGCGCCGGCGCGGTAACTCGGTCGCGCTCGAACCGGCCAATCAGGAATACGAAACCCGGATCTTCCCGCCCGACCGCGTCACCGTTCAGGGCCGCATGGTCGGGCTTTATCGTCGCTATTGAGGTCGGCGCGCCGGCTCAGGCCACGTGCGCGCCTGAACTCTGATCGCCCGGCGGGATCGCGGCGACGGCCGCGGCGATGCCGGCCGTGACCTGAGGCGCGAGGTAGAGCGCCGCGGCGCGGGCGATCTCGCCCGGATCGCCGAACCCTTGGGCCTTGGCCCGCAGCGCCCACAGATAAGCCTGGGCGTAATCCTGCTCCACGCCAGTGCCGGTAAAGAAGCAACGCGACAGCCAGTATTGCGCACGCGGCAGCCCGGCGTCGGCCGCCTTGCGGAACCAGCGCGCGGCCTCGGCCTGATCGCGCTCCACCCCCAAACCGCTGGCGTAGCAGGTACCGAGGTGCATCTGGGCTTCGGCATGGCCGCGCATCGCCGCGCCGTGCAGCATCCGCGCCACGGCCGCGAAGTCCACGGTCGTGCCCGGCTGCGAGGCGGTCAGCATCGCGCTCTCGTAGATGGCTTCGGCATCCGGGTCGCTACGGTGGCGCCCGATCAACCAGCCCGCGGCTGTCAGAGTGGGTTCCATCCCAAACCTCCAGCCTCCCTTTATCTCATCCAGCCAACACCTTGGCGTCCGGTGTCTTTATACAGTCTTAAGTGGCGTCAGGTCTATGAACGATCACGACGCTGTAACCGAATCGTCCCCTTATCGAAAATATTGCCGAACAGCTCGTAGGTGATGTTCGGCATCTTTCCGCGAAACTGGGCCCCGGAGTACGCGTTGAAATTGACGTAACCGTTGGTCACCGTGCCGTCCGGCTGGATCGTCAGGGTGGCGCGCCACGTGCTCCCGTTGTGGAAGAAGTACAGCTCGCCGGTGCCGCCGCTGACCTCCAGCGTGGTGTTGCCGTCGTCGCTGGCCCAGTGCCCGTCATGGCCCGGCAGCCGCGCGACCGGCGCCGCCGGCTGTTGCGGTGGAGCCGACGTTGCCGGCGGTGGCGCCGGCTTGCGCAACGCGGCGAGGCGATTTCGCGCCAGCACGGCGAACGTGCCGTTCGGATACTGCGCCAGGTAGGCCTCCAGGTCGGCCGGATTGTCGCTGTCGCGCACCGACTCCCAGAACAGCGCCTCGTTGCGGCCGTCGTCGCGCGCGACCGGCGCAGGTGCGGGCTTGGTCGGGGGTGGTGCCGGCTTCGGCGCGGCCGCAACCTTGGGCGACGCCGGCACGGCCCCGAGCACCGCGTTCGCGGGGCCGGTCACCGAGGCGCGTTGCTCGCGGCGGTAAAGGCGGCGCGCCGCATAGCTCATCTCGTCGTCGAGATAGGCCCGGGTCTCAGCCACCGACACGCGGCCGTCGCCATTGCCCCAGGGCTGACCGTCGGCGGCGCCGCCAAGCGCCGCCAGCACGTGACGGGTGAACAGCCCCTGCCCGGCCTGCGTATCCCAGCTCGCCAGCTGGTCGCTCTGCGCCGCCGTCAGGACCACCAGCTTCGGCGGCACCGTGGCCGGCCTGGCCCTCAGATGCACCGGGCTCGCCGACTGGATCAGCGTGCCGGCCTGGCTGTCGCCAGAGAAGCAGGCATCGATGAACACCGTGACCTGCCGCGCCCGCAGCTTGGCCAGGTTTGCGTAGAGGGTATCCAGGGCGTAGCCGTTGATCTCCGGCGTCTCGGCGTCGGCGTCGACCGGCAGCAGGTAACCACGCTTGTCGCGTTGCCCCGGGACGCCATGGCCGGAATAGAACACCACCACATCGGAGCGATCCGGCCGCACCAGGCTCCACAATTTGCCGCGATGATCGTTGGCGTTGCCGAACACCGAAAACAGCTGCGCCTGGCCGGCGTCGCGCAGATCGATGACGTTTTCCGGCCGGAATCCCAGGCGTTCTACGACATGGTTGCGGAACGCATCCGCGTCGCGATGGGCATAGTCCACCTGCGGCACGCGGCCCTGATAGCCGCGATTACCGACGATCACCGCCACGCCATCGGGATTGCTCGCGGCAGCGGGACCGGCCAGCGCCGCGAACACCGCCACCATCGCCCAGAAAAGCCACATGGTCAGAGTATACGTTTGTTTACCTTTCGAGGCGATGTTGCGTTCAGAACCAGCTTAACCAGTACCCGGACCCGATGGGCGTCAACCCAGCCAATCTGGAAAAACTGATCGCCCTGGCGCAGGCGCCGTCGAGCGGACAATGGGAGTCCCTGCTCGACGAAGTTGCGTCATTGTTCCTGGAGTCCGCCGACGACTACACGGCGGAAGAAAAGAAGCTCTACGGCGAAGTCCTGCTGGCCCTGTTGCCACGCGTCGATGTCGACGGTCGGCGGCGTCTGGCCGAGCGCCTGTCGGCAGCGCCGGACGGCCCTCGTCCGGTGCTGCATGCGCTAGCGAAGGACGTCGACAAGGTCGCCGTAGCGGTCTGCCTGCGCGGGTCGGGTCTGGACGACGAGACGCTGATTGCCGCGCTCAGGCGCAGCGACACGCTGCGCGCCGCCATCGCCGGCCGCCGCGCGTTGTCGCCCGCCGTGCTGGAGGCCCTGCTCAAGACCGGTGATCCGCGCGCGCTCCAGGCCCTGGTGGAGAACCAGGCGATCGAGCTGCGTCCGGCCATGCTGCACGAGATCTCGCGCTTCGCGCGCCATCGCCCGAAGCTGCAGCAGGCGATGATCGCGCGCACCGATCTGCCCCCGGCGCTGGCCGACGAGATGTTCGAGTGGGTCGACGACAGCGCGCGCGGCGCCCTGCTGGAGCGCGGCGACGTCGACGAGTGGTCGGTCGAGGCGGTGGCCGAAGGCCGTGCCCACGCCGCCCCGCCCGTGCCGCCGGTGCCGCTTGGCGACAAGCCGCAGATCATCGAGCCGAAGCCGATCAAGCGGCGCAAGGTTGACCGCAACAGCGTCCGCGAGGCGGCGCAGCAGTCCGGCCGCCTGCGCCACAAGCCGATGTCGAAATACGACCAGCGGATCTGGACCGGGCCCCTGCTCATCGGCGGGGCCGCCCTGCTCGTCGGCTTGCTGGCGGTTGCCGCCTCGATCCAGGGTTAATTCGTTGTGTGTGTCGGATCGCACTTTAAAGTTTCGCCCGAAAGCACCATAATCATGGGCAGATTCCGAGCGGAGTACGGATAATGCTGCGTTGGCTTCTCGTTATTGGCTGCATGATGGTCGCGCCTCAGGCCGCCGCGGACATGTTCACCCGCGGCCAGCAGCTTTACCGCGCCGGCCAATATCAGCAGGCTCATGATGTCTGGCATCCGCTTGCCAAGGACGGCGTGCTGACGGCGCAGTACAGCCTAGGCGTGATGTACGAGCGCGGCGAGGGTGTCGATTCCGATGTGCTGGCGGCCGCCAAGTGGTACGCCCGCGCCGCGTCGCGTGGCTATGGGCCGGCGGTCGTCGCCTTGCGCGCCCTGGCGCCCGAGCTGAAGGAAATGCTCGACGACAAGCGGGCGAAGGAAGCCAAGAACGGCATGAAGAAGGACGGTGCGCCGCCGGCACCGAAGCAGAAGCCGGCCAAGCAGGCCGCCGCCGACCGTGCGGAGGAAGCCCGCCAGCTGCTGGCCCTGCTCGACGATGTGGCGCCGGCCGGGCGCTGATTCCCGAACTGCATCTCGACGTCGACGGCGGCCGGATTCTGGCCGCCTTTTGTCTGGACCCGGAACGGACCGAGGCCACGGCGCGACTGGAAGCCAGGCTGACGCCGCACGATCCCGACCTGCTCGGTGAGGTTGGCTGGGCGTTGGTCCAGATGATGCTGAGCGGCGGGCTCGCCGATGGACTGGAGCTTCTCGATTCGCTACGCGACCGCGCGCCAGGGAGCCGGATCGATGTCGATGACTTCTCGGTGACCTGGCTTGGCGAGGAAATCAGGCTCAGTGGCTGGCTGCGGCCCGGGACGGGCATGGTTCTGCCGCTGGAAGGTGAATTTGTCGGCCGTTTCCGTGGGCAGGATCACAGCGTAAGCCTGTTGGAGATCGACGGGCGCGCGACTCTGAACGGCGCCGATCTGGCGAGTTGGCTCGCCGAATTCGGCTTTCAGCCGTGTTATGGTGAATGAATTGTCAACGATGGTGATCCGCGCGCCGTCGGGCAGCGTACCAACACCGACAATGACGAGGTTGACTGTTATCGCATGATTGCCGTCCGCGCCCCGTTCGGGGAAACTGCGGCGCGCTCGCGGCCCTGCCCGCGTGTGCGGCGTGTACATGCAAGCGTAACTTCATGACGAACAGACTGAACATTGCGGTCGTCGGCAGCGGCGCCGCCGGCCTCGGTGCCGCCTGGGCGCTCTCGCAGTGCCACCGCGTCACGCTCTACGAGGCCGAGAACCGGCCGGGTGGCCACAGCAACACCCTGGAAGTCGACGTCGGCGGCGGACGGACGCTGCCGGTGGACACCGGCTTCATCGTCTACAACGAGCGCAACTATCCGAATCTCGTGGCCTGGTTCCGGCACCTGGGGGTGGAGACCGAGAACTCGGACATGTCCTTCTCGGTGCAGGCGCCGCTCGATCGCATCGAGTGGTCCGGCGACAATCTCGCGACCGTCTTCGGCCAGCCGGTCAACCTGGCGCGCCCACGCTTCATCGCCATGGTCCGCGACATCCTGCGCTTCAACCGGCGCGCCACCGCCGACGTGCTGGCCGACCGCGTACCCAACGTGAGCCTGGGCGAGTACCTCGCCGATGACGGCTATGGCGAGGGGTTCCGGCGCTGGTACCTGCTGCCGATGGGCGCGGCGATCTGGTCGGCGACGCTGGCGGAGATGGAGCGGTTTCCGGCCCGAACCTTCCTGCGCTTCTTCCACAACCATGGCCTGCTGACGGTCAACGACCGGCCGCAGTGGCGCACCGTCACCGGTGGCAGCCGCAGCTACGTGGCCCGTGTGCTGGACGTCATCGGCCGGGACGCCCTGAGCCTCGGTACGCCGATCGCCGCGATCGAGCGCGATCCGATGGGCGCGCACGTGATCGACACCGCGGGCGACCGGCGGCGTTTCGACCACGTCGTGCTCGCATGCCATGGCGACCAGGCGCTGGCGCTCCTGGCCGAACCGAGCGCGATGGAACGGACCACACTGGGTGCTTTCGGCTACCAGTCGAACCGGGCCGTGCTGCACACCGATACCACGCTGATGCCCCGTCGGCGGCGCCTGTGGGCGAGCTGGAACTACCGCGCCGAGGCGCCGGAGAACGAGACCGAACGCGCGCCGGTGAGCCTCACCTACTGGATGAACCGGCTGCAGAACCTGCCGAAACGCCATCCGCTGTTCGTCACGCTGAACCCGATCACGGAGCCGAGCGCCGACAAAGTCATCGCCGAGATCGATTACCGCCATCCGTTGTTCGACGCCGGCGCCATCGCCGCGCAGGACCGGCTCGATGCGATCCAGGGCCAGCAGCGCGTCTGGTTCTGCGGCAGTTACGCCGGCTACGGATTTCACGAGGACGCCTTCACCAGCGGCCTGCGCGTCGCCGAGGCGCTGGGCGCCGTCATTCCGTGGCGTCGCGCCGGGCGGCCGCGCCTGGAAGTGCCGCCGGTGGCGCCGCAACCGCTGCTGGCGGCGGCGGGCGACTGAGACGATGCCGTTGCCGCGCCAGGGCCTCTTCCGCGGCCGCGTGATGCACCACCGGCTTCGCCCGTTCCGGCATCGGTTCCGCTATCGCGTGTTCACCGCGTTGCTCGACCTTGAGCGTCTCGAGCAGACCGCGCGGGAAAGCCGGGTGTTCGGATACAACCGCTGGCGCCTGCTGTCGTTCCATGATGTCGACCACGGTCCGCGCGACGGCTCGCCGCTGCGCCCGTGGGTCGACCGACTGCTGACCGAAGCCGGCATGTCGCCGGCCGGGTTGCGCGTCTTCGTCTTCTGCTATCCGCGCTTGTTTGGATATGTGTTCAATCCGATTACCCTCTATCTCTGTTACGACGGCGACCGGTTGGCGGCGATCTTGTACGAAGTGAAGAACACCTTTGGCGACCAGCACTGCTACGTCATGCCGGTGATCGGCAATGCCGACGGACCGGTCGAGCAGGCCTGCGCCAAGCAATTCCACGTTTCGCCGTTCATCGCGCCAGAGGGCACCTACCGCTTCTCGCTGCGCGGTCCCAACGAGCGGCTGTCGCTGGTGATCCGGCTGGACGATGACGAGGGCACGCGGCTGGTGGCCTCGACCTCCGGTCGCTTCCGGGCCTGGAGCGACCGGGCGCTGCTCGCCGCCTGGGCGACGCATCCGCTGATGACCGTGAAGGTGATCGCCGCGATCCACTGGCAGGCGCTGAAGCTCTGGCTCAAGGGGGCCCCCTTCTTCCGTCAGCCCGACACGCCGGTTCCCGAGGCCAGCTACGGCGCGAGGCCGACGCCATGACCGGCGCACACGCCCAGCCCGTGCCGCTGACCAGCGCCAGCCAGGCACTCGGCCTGGAGGGCGTGCCGCGAATGCTGCGCGTCCTGATGGCAATGGGCACGCAGTTGCGCCGCGGCGCCATCCGGGTTCGCCTGGCCGACGGCCGGGAGTTCCAGATCACCGGCGACGAACCCGGCACGCACGGCCAGATCACCGTCAATAACACCCGGATGGGCCGGCGCATGCTGCTGGGCGGCGGTGTCGGCCTGGCCGAGGCCTACCTCGCCGGCGACTGGGACACCGACGACCCCTGCGCCCCGCCGACCAGGGCGGCGCAG
>CAZVLI010000051.1:0-11046 GCA_964627965.1 uncultured Rhodospirillales bacterium | reverse complement strand
TGTTTCGATACCCGCAGGTGGTTGTCGCCGTCACCCACTTCGATCTCGGTGAGGCCGGTCTCGTCCAGCAGCTGGGCCAGCGCCCGGATCAGCTCCTGGTCGACGTTGAAACGTCCCATGTTGGCTCCCGTGCCCTAGCTCTCGTTCAGGTGCGCGGCGGCGGCCTGCAGCGCCGCGAGATAGCCGCGTGCGCCCAGACCGCAGATCACGCCCTCGGCCAGGGGGCTGATGTAGGAATGGTGGCGGAACGGCTCGCGCTTGTAGATGTTCGACAGGTGCACTTCCCACACCGGCCCACCGTAAGCCCGCAGCGCGTCGTGAATCGCCACCGAGGTATGTGTGTAGGCGCCGGCGTTGATCACGATTGCGCCGGCCACGTCGCGCGCCTGCTGGATCCAGTCGACCAGCTCGCCCTCGTGGTTCGATTGCCGGAAATCGCTGGTCAGGCCGAGTGTCTTGGCCTCCGCCGCGACCATCGCCTCCACGTCGGCCAGCGTGGTGTGGCCATAGACGGCCGGCTCCCGCGTGCCGAGCAGGTTCAGGTTGGGTCCGTTCAGGACCAGGATATGATGCGCCATTCGGTTCGCCGCGCAGCGGTGACTCACTTCCTATATAATGACCGAACGTCCCATGACACGACAGCCAAAGTCGGAGGTTCCGACCGAGATGACCCTGAGCCAAGCCTCTACGGCCGCGATCACCATCCAGCTCAACGGGGAGGCGCACACGCTCCCGGAGGCGATGACCGTCGCCGGCATGCTGCGCCACCTTGGCCTGGAGCCGAAGAAGATCGCCGTGGAGCGCAACCTTGAGATCGTGCCGCGCTCGACCTACGAGGACACCTGGCTGGCCGACGGCGACCGGCTGGAGGTGGTGCACTTCATCGGCGGCGGCGACGCCCCGGCCGAAGCTGAGGCCGACGACGACTATTTCGAGGTCGCCGGTCGCCGCTTCCGCTCGCGCCTGCTGGTTGGCACCGGCAAGTACAAGTCCTACGCCGAGAACGCCGCTGCCGTGGAGGCCGCCGGCGCCGAGATCGTCACGGTCGCCGTGCGACGCGTGAACGTCACCGACCCGACCAAGGAGATGCTGGTCGATTTCATCGACCCGAAGAAATACACCTACCTGCCCAATACGGCCGGCTGCTTCACTGCCGACGATGCGCTGCGCACCCTGCGGCTGGCGCGCGAGGCCGGCGGCTGGGACCTGGTGAAGCTGGAGGTCCTGGGCGACCAGAAGACGCTTTACCCGAACATGCCGGAGACGCTGCATGCCGCGGAGGTGCTCATCAAGGAGGGCTTCCAGGTCATGGTCTATTGCTCCGACGATCCGGTCCAGGCCAAGCGCCTGGAGGAGCTCGGCTGCTGCGCGATCATGCCGCTGGGCGCGCCGATCGGCTCCGGCCTGGGCGTGCAGAGCCCGGTCAACATCCGCCTGATCATCGAGAATGCCAACGTGCCGGTGCTGGTCGATGCCGGCGTGGGTACCGCGTCGGATGCGACGGTGGCGATGGAACTCGGCTGCGACGGCGTGCTGATGAACACCGCCATCGCCGAGGCGCAGCACCCGGTGCTCATGGCCCGCGCGATGAAGCATGCCATCGAGGCCGGCCGCCTGGCCTATCGCGCCGGGCGAATGAAACGGAAGCTCTACGCCGACCCGTCCTCGCCCCTGGCGGGATTGATCTAGGACGTTACCGCTTCCTTAACTGTCGTGGCCTAGCCTTCCGGGCATGGTCGCGGCGGTTTCATCGGGCGCCAATGTCATTCCCCTGTTCGGCAGCCGGCCGACGCAGCCGGTTGCGCGTGTCGACTCGCGCGCCGACAAGTCCTTCGACGTCGGCGCGAGCGACACGGATCGGCCGGAGGGGAAGGGTCCCACAGGCGGCCCGCCGCGCGGCCTCCTGAACTTCGAGGGTATCGCCAGCTTGCAGGAAGGCGGCGATTCCGCGGACAGCGGCCCCGGCCAGCAGGAACTCACCGATGCCGAGCAGGCGCAGGTTCGCGAGCTGAAGGCGCGCGACGCCGAGGTGAAGGCGCATGAGCGCGCCCACGCCGCCGTCGGTGGGCAATATGCCGGTTCGCCCTCCTACGAGTACCAGCGCGGTCCAGACGGCCGCGACTACGCCATCGGCGGCGAGGTGCCGATCGACGCCTCGCCGGTCTCGGGCGACCCCAAGGCGACCATCGACAAGATGGAACAGGTCAAGGCCGCTGCCCTGGCCCCGGCCGAACCGTCCGCGCAGGACCGCAAGGTTGCCGCGCAGGCCGAGGGCGAGCGCCTGAAGGCGGTCCGCGAGCTGAATGAACTGAAGGCCGACGAGACCAAGGCGGCGACCGAGGGCGGCGAGAGCGACGGCGGCTTCGAGGCCTTCACGGCGTCCGATTTCCGCCGCGTCGGCCCGGCGCCGGCGTCGGCATCGTCCGCCAGTGCGTCGTCCGCGCCGACCAAGCCAGCCCGCCCGAGCGTCCTCGACATCGTCGTTTGATCCGGTCCGCCTGATCCGGCGACCGGTCATTCAAACCTTTGTTCGGCCTGAGCGCGGGACAAGGCGCCCAAAGGGGTGTGCTTTGCCGTTCGCCAACCATGCTGGCCCGCTGATGGCATGACAGCCGCCGGATCGCTGGTTATGGTATCGCCAGTTGGAATAGTTCGAGGTTCGTGAGTACCGGAAAACACCTTCGACAAACGGGGAGGAATAACCATGAAAAGCCGAGTAACAGGTTGGATTGGCGGCGCCGCGGTGACGTTGGCGCTAGCGCTGGCGCCGCAGGTCGCGCAGGCGCAGAAGAAGCTGAGCATGGCCACGGCCTGGGGCGGCGGCCCGCTGCTGGAACTGATGGCCAAGGGTTGGGCCGAGCGCGTCGAGTTCGCCAGCAACGGCGACCTCAAGGTTGAGGTGTTCCCGGGCGGCACGCTCGGCAAGGCGCTGAAGGTCACCGACACGGTGCGCAAGGGCGTCGCCGACGTCGGCCACAACTGGGCCGGCTACGACTGGGGTATCGACCGCACCGGCGTCCTGTTCGGCGGCTTCGCCGGCAGCCCCTCCATCGACGTTTTCATGCTCTGGTACACCAAGGGCGGCGGCCAGGAGCTGCTGATGGAATGGCGCATGGAGAAATTCGGCGTCGCCAGCTTCATCTGCGGCTCGGTGACGCGCGAAATCTTCCTGCACAGCCACAAGAAGGTTGAGTCGCTCGCCGACTACAAGGGCATGAAGGTCCGTACCTCCGGTGCCTGGGCCGAAATCGCCCAGACGCTGGGCGCTTCGACGGTGATCCTGGCCGGCTCGGAAGTCTATCCGGCGCTGGAGCGCAAGGTCGTCGACGCCATCGAGTGGGGCACGCCGTACATGAACAAGGCCGGCGGCTTCTACAAGGCGGCGCCGTACATCATCGTGCCAGGCGTGCACCAGCCGGCCGCGTTCCAGGATTGCCCGGTCAACAAGAAGGTCTGGGACGGCCTCTCCGAGCGCGAGCGGCGGATCCTGGTCGATGCCGGCGTGGCGACGGCGATCGATGCCATGCTGACCATCAACCACAACGACGCGCCTGTGTTCGAGGAGTTCCTGAAGTCCAACACGGTGATCAACCTCAACGAGGAGTTCATCGAAGCCGCGCGCAAGGCGACGGCGGCCTGGGCTGAGAAGCAGGCTTCGGACAACGAGTGGTTCGCCAGGGTCTACAAGCACCAGCAGGACTACGCCAAGGCGTTCGCCAACGTCGACCGGTATCGCTGAGTCCGGTCGCGCCCGTCTAAGACCCGGAGAGGGGAGCCCGTCGGTTTCCCTCTCCGGTGTCGTTTGCTTGCTGGGATTCTTCCGTGAAACGCATCGTCCGAGCTCTTGAAGCCGTGACCAGCGTCGTCGGCAATGTCGGCGCCTGGATACTGGTGCCGCTGATCCTGTCGATGGTCTACGAGGTGGTGGCCCGCCACGTCTTCGGGGCACCGACCTTCTGGGCATACGAGCTCGGCTACATGCTGGCGGGGTCGAGCTACATGTTCGGCATCGCCTACTGCCTCAAGCAGGGCGCCCATATCCGGGTCGACTTCATCTACGGCCAGCTGTCGCCCAAGTGGTGCGCGATAATCGATGTCGTCGGCTATGTCGTTCTGCTGCTGCCCGGCCTGCTCTGGCTGGACTACGGCCTCTACCAGTACGCCTACGAGGCCTACGAATACGGCGAGGTGACCGGTGAGTCGGCCTGGAACCCGGTCGTCTGGCCGTTCCGCAGCGCCTGGGTCCTTGGCTTTGCCGTTTTCACGCTGCAGGTCTTCGCCGAGATTTTGAAGCTCATCCCGGCGCTGCTGGGTGAGATACCCGAGACCACCGGAGCCGACGGGGCCAAGCCATGAGCATCGAAGTCGGCCTGCTGATGTTCCCGGCGTTGATGTTCGCCATCTTCATCGGGTTCCCCGTCGCCTTCTCGCTGATGGGCGTGGCGGTGATCTTCGGCTACCTGCGCTTCGGCGACGCGCTGGTGCACCAACTCGTTGCCAAGGTCGACGACGTCGCCTCCTACTACGTGCTCGCCGCCGTGCCGTTGTTCATCTTCATGGGCGCGATGCTGGAGCGCTCCGGCATCGCCGTCCGGCTGTTCGAGGCCATTCATCTGTGGACCCGGCGTTTGCCCGGCGGCCTCGCGGTCGGCACCGTGCTGCTGTGCGTGATCTTCGCCGCTGCCAGCGGCGTGGTCGGCGCCACCGAGTCCGTCGTCGGCCTGCTGGCGATCCCGGTGATGCTCAAGTACGCCTACGACAAGGGCCTGATCTCCGGGACGATCTGCGCCGGTGGCTCGCTCGGCACCATCATTCCGCCCTCCGTCGTCGTCGTGATCCTGGCCCCGGTCGCGGACGTCTCGGTCGGCGACCTGTTCGTCGGCATGCTGTTCCCTGGCCTGATGCTCGCCGGCCTGTTCGTGGTCTACATCCTGATCCGCTGCACGCTGCGTCCGCAGGACGGTCCGCGCCTGCCGCGCGACGAGAACGAGATCTCGCTCGGGCGCAAACTGTGGCTGACCGCGACGGCGCTGGCGCCGCCGCTGATCCTGATCTTTTCGGTGCTCGGCACCATCATGCTGGGTTGGGCGACGCCGACCGAGGCGGCCGCCGTCGGCGCCTTCGGCACCGTCCTGATGACCATGGTCTACGGCACTTTCAATCTGAGAGTGCTCCACGAAGCCATGGTCAAGACGCTCCAGGTCACGGCGATGATCCTGTTCATCCTGTTGGGCGGCACCATGTTCTCCGGCACTTTCGTGGCGTTGGGCGGCATCAGCGCGGTGCAGGATTTGCTGGCCGGCACCGACCTGTCGCCCTGGACGATCATGCTGAGCATGCTGGCGCTGGCCTTCGTCGCCGGCTTCGTGCTCGACCTGATCTCGATCGTGCTGATCATCGTGCCGATCGCGGTCGAGCTGCTGCGGCCGATGGGCGTCGACATCGTTTGGTTCTGCATCATGTTCCTGATCATGATCCAGACCAGCTACCTGACCCCGCCGATGGCGCCAGCGATCTTCTACCTGCGCGGTATCTCGCCGCCGGAACTGACGCTGGCGCATATGTACCGAGGCGTGGTGCCGTTCATCGCGCTGGAGATCGTGGTGCTGGCCCTGGTTGCGCTGTTCCCGGCGCTGGCGCTCTGGTTGCCGGAGCAGGTTTTCGGGATATAGGTCGGGGCGCGGTCGCGGCCGGGCGCCACCGTCCGGTCTCGAACTCGCCGCAATCGCCCTATATCCTCTGATGATGTTTCGTCGCTTGAAATGGCCGGCGCTGGTGCTGCTGGTCTTCGCCTTGCCGATCCTGGCCTCGCTGGCCGGGACCGCCGTGCAGCGCGCGGAAGCCAAGAACTGGTGGGAAGCGCGCCGCGACAGCAGCCGCCAGGCACCCGATCCGGCCGACGAGCCGCGTGCCGTGCTGCAGGTCTACGCGGCTCGCGCCTACGGCTGGCGTGGCGCCTTCGGCGTGCACACCTGGATCGCCTACAAGCCCGCTGGCGCGGCCCACTACGAGCGCGTGGAGGTCATGGGCTGGGGCGTGCGCCACGGCCGCCCGGCGGTGCGCGCCGGCATCGGCACGCCCGACGCCTACTGGTTCGGCAGCAAGCCGGACCTGTTGGTCGACCTGCGCGGCCAGGCCGCCGCCGACGCCATTCCGCAGGTGGAGGCCGCCGTGGCCCGCTATCCCTGGCGCGACCAGTATCAGGTCTGGCCCGGCCCCAACAGCAACACCTTCACCGCCTTCGTCGCCCGCGAGGTGCCGGCGTTGGGCGTCGACCTGCCGGCCAACGCGGTCGGCAAGGACTACCTGCCAGCGGACAACCTCATCGCCCGGGCACCGAGCGGTACCGGCTACCAGCTTTCGGTATTCGGACTAGCCGGCGTCATGGTGGCGAAGGAAGAGGGGCTGGAGATCAATCTGCTGGGCCTCAGCGTCGGCCTCGACCTGAACCGGCCGGCGTTGCGCCTGCCGGGCCTCGGCCGCGTCGGCTTCTGACGGTGGCCGACTGGCAGACCAGGCCGCTGCCGGAGGCCGCCGACGTGCTGGCCCCGGATGGTTCCGAGGTGCGCCTGCTGGCCGGCATCGGACGCGGCTCGATGGCGCACTTCAAGCTGCTTCCCGGACAGGTCTCCAAGGCCGTCGCGCACCGTACGGTGGAGGAACTCTGGTACATCGTCGGGGGCGAGGGCCGGATGTGGCGCGCACACGACGGCGAGGAAGAGGTGGTCGCGTTGCGCCCCGGCTTGTCGCTGTCGATCCCGACCGGCGCCAGGTTCCAGTTCCGCTGCGACGGCGATGCACCGCTGGAAGCCGTCGGCGTGACGATGCCGCCGTGGCCGGGCGAGGACGAGGCCTACGAGGTCGAGGGCGTCTGGGAAGCCGTCGTCTAGCCGGCGGCGAGGTCGTGGCTGCGGTCGGTGAGCTTGTCGAGCAGGCTGTCCAGGGCTTCCTTCTCCGTCTCCGACAGGACGCCTGCCAGCCGCTGCTCGTAATCACGCGCCACCGGCACGATCTCGGCATAGATCGCCATGCCAGCCGGCGACAGCCGCAGCGACGCGCGGCGGCGGTCGGTGCTGTCGGTTTCGCGCGTCAGCAGATCGCGGTCGAGCATGCCGGAGACGGCGCGGCTGACCGTCACCTTGTCCATCGCGGTCTTCTCCGCCACCTCGTTGGCCGACAGGCCGGGAAACCGGCCCAGCGCCGCCATCACCCGCCACTGCGGGATCGAGAGGCCGAAGCGGTCCTGATAGACGCGGGACAGGGCGCGGCTGACCGTGTTGGTCAACACCGACAGCCGGTAGGGCAGGAAGCGCTCCAGCGCCAGGACGTCATCGTTCATGCGTTCAGTTTCAGTCGGCACCAATATCCGGTCAAACGCGCGTTTGGGGGCGGGCACGTGAGGGGCGAGGTTCAGCTTGCTAATAGTTACAACTGAAACTATCTTCCAGCCGATCGCGAAATCGATGGAGAAGACGCATGCCGGACCTGTGGGAAAACCCGATGCGGACCGACGGCTTCGAGTTCGTCGAGTATGCCGCCCCCGACCCGAAAGCCCTGGGCGCGCTGTTCGAGCAGATGGGCTTCACCGCCGTCGCCAAGCACCGCTCCAAGGACGTGACGCTCTATCGCCAGGGCGACGTCAATTTCATCGTCAACGCCGAGCCCGACAGCTTCGCGCAGGCCTTCGCCAAGCTGCATGGACCCTGCGTCTGTGCGCTGGCCTTCCGCGTCGCTGACGCCGCTGCCGCCTTCAACCGCGCCCGAGAGCTCGGCGCCTGGCCGTATGCGGGTCCGGTCGGCCCGATGGAGCTGAACATCCCGGCGATCAAGGGCATCGGCGACTCACTGATCTACCTGGTCGACCGCTATGGCGAGAAGGGCACGATCTACGACGTCGACTTCGAGCCGATCGCGGGCGTCGACCAGAACCCGCAGGGCGTCGGCCTGACCTACATCGACCACCTGACCCACAATGTGCATCGCGGGCGCATGGCCGAGTGGTCGGAGTTCTACGAGCGCCTGTTCAACTTCCGCGAGGTCCGCTTCTTCGACATCGAGGGCAAGCTGACCGGCCTGAAGTCGAAGGCGATGACCAGCCCGTGCGGCAAGATCCGCATTCCGATCAACGAGAGCTCCGACGACAAGTCGCAGATCCAGGAATACCTGGAGGCCTATCGCGGCGAGGGCATCCAGCACATCGCGCTCGGCACCCAGGACATCTACCGGACCGTCGAGACCTTGCGCCAGGGCCAGGTCCGGTTCCAGGACACGCCTGACACCTACTACGAGCAGCTGCCGACCCGGTTGCCCGACCACGGCCAGGACCTCGACCGGTTGAAGGCCAACCGCATTCTCGCCGATGGCGGCCCGGAGCAGGGCGGCGGCCTGCTGCTGCAGATCTTCACCGACACCGTGATCGGCCCGATCTTCTTCGAGATCATCGACCGGCGCGGCAACGAGGGCTTCGGCGAGGGCAACTTCAAGGCCCTGTTCGAGAGCATCGAGCTCGACCAGATCCGCCGCGGCTACATCGAGGACGGGGCCGCACAGGCCTGAGGGAGGACACCATGGCGACCAAGTGGATTTCGCTGCCGCGCATCGAGGGCAAGGCCTCGCGACAGGCCCATGCCGACCTGCCGGAGGGCACCTACGAGCGTGAGTTCGGCAAGGAGGGCTTCTTAGGCCCGGCGACGCACCTCTACCACACCAATCCGCCGACCGGCTGGATCGACTGGGAAGGGCCGCTGCGTCCGCGCGCGTTCAACACGGCGGAACTGAAGGCCGCGCATGCCAGCCCGTGGGACGCCGACCTGCTGTTGCACAACGGCGCGGTGCGGATGCGCATGTGGCGCTGCGATGCCGACATGGATCACCTGGTGCGCAACGCCGACGGCGACGAGCTGATGTTCGTGCACACCGGCGCCGGCACGCTCTACACCGACTTCGGCCGCATGGACTTCCGCGACGGCGACTACATCATGCTGCCGCGCTGCACGACCTGGCGCGTCGAGGTAAAGCAGCCGATCCAGGCGCTGCTGTTCGAGGCCACCAACGACAGCTATCGCCTGCCGGACAAGGGCCTGATGGGCGACCACGCGATCTTCGACCCGGCGATCCTCGACTCGCCGGTGATCGACGACGGGTTCCTGGCGCAGCAGGGGCCGGGTGTCTGGAAGATCAAGGTCTGGGCGCGTGGCGACATCTCCACCGTGACCTTCCCCTTCAACCCGCTCGATGCCGTCGGCTGGAAGGGCGACCTGGCGCCGGTGAAGCTGAACTGGCGCGATATCCGTCCGCTGCTGTCGGCGCGCTATCACGTACCGCCGTCGGCACACACCACCTTCCTGGCCAACCGCTTCGTGATCTGCACCTTCGCGCCGCGGCCGTTCGAGAGCGATCCGGGCGCGCTCAAGGTGCCGTTCTTCCACTCCAACAACGACTACGACGAAGTGCTGTTCTTCCACGCCGGCGACTTCTTCTCGAAGGACAACATCGAGGCCGGGATGATGACCTTCCACCCCGCCGGCTTCCCGCACGGCCCGCACCCGAAGGCGCTGGCCCGTGCCTTCAAGCAGTCCAAGGCGGAAACCGACGAGGTCGCGGTGATGATGGACACGCGCGATCCGCTGCTGATCGGCGACGGCGCGGCGAAGGTCGAGTGGGACGGCTACGTCGACACCTGGGGCGCCGCCAACCAGCGCGAAGCGGCGGAGTAGGGGCCATGAAGCTCGCTTCCCTGCGCGCCGGCCGCGACGGCCGGCTGCTCGTTGTCGGCCGCGATCTGACCAAGGCCGTCGGCGTTCCACACATCGCCAAGACGCTGCAGATGGCGTTGGACGACTGGGCGCTGGTGGCGCCGAAGCTTCAGGCTGTCTCGAACGACCTGAACGCCGGCAAGCTGCCGGACGCCTTCGACCTCGATGTGTCGAAGCTGGCGGCGCCGCTGCCGCGCGCCTACCAGTGGGTCGACGGCTCGGCCTACGTGAACCACGTGGAACTGGTGCGCAAGGCGCGCGGCGCGGAGATGCCGCCTAGTTTCTGGACTGACCCGCTGATGTACCAGGGCGGCTCTGACAGTTTCCTGGGGCCACGCGACGACATCCTCGCCGGGTCGGAGGACTGGGGCATCGATTTCGAGGCCGAGGTTGCGGTGATCGTCGACGATGTGCCGATGGGCGTGTCGGTGGAGGACGCGGCCGATCACATCAAGCTGGTGGTGATCCTGAACGACGTGTCGCTGCGGTTGCTGATCCGGGGCGAGCTCGGCAAGGGCTTCGGCTTCCTGCACGGCAAGCCGTCGACGGCCTTCTCGCCGGTCGCGGTCAGCCCGGACGAACTCGGCGACGCCTGGGACGGCGGCAAGGTCAACCTGCCGCTGCGTGTGGAGCTGAACGGCGAGCTGTTCGGCGCGCCCGACGCCGGTGTCGACATGACCTTCGACTTCCCGACCCTGATCGCGCACGCCGCCAAGACCCGGCCGCTGTGTGCGGGCACCATCGTCGGTGCCGGGACGGTGTCCAACACCGACCGTTCCAAGGGCTCCGCCTGCCTGGCCGAGAAGCGCATGCTGGAGACCATCGACGAGGGTCAGGCGAAGACCCCGTTCATGAGCTTCGGCGATCAGGTGAAGATCGAGATGATCGACGACGCCGGCAACAGTGTCTTCGGCGCCGTCGACCAGAAGGTCGTTCGGTACGAGGGGCCGTAGCCCCTCTATCCGAAGATGAAGTCGGTCGCGTCGAGCTGAGCCGCGGTCACGCCGGTGAGCGTGATCGTCGTCGTGGCCGGATCGTCGAACGTCACCACCGCGCCGGCGTTGCCATCGACGATGGTCAGCGCGTCGAAGCCGGACACGCCGACCAGGCTCATCCGGTCGATGCCGTCGGCGAAGTCGGTGATGGTGTCGGAACCCTGGCCGGCGGCGAAGACGAACACGTCGGCCCCGTCGCCGCCGGTGAGCTGATCGTCGGCCAAACCACCGACCAGCGTGTCGGCGCCATCGCCGCCGTCCAGCGTGTCGAAGCCCTGCATGCCGAGCAGCGAGTC
>CAZVLI010000050.1:0-11284 GCA_964627965.1 uncultured Rhodospirillales bacterium | reverse complement strand
CTCCTCGCTCGCGGCCTCTTCGGCCGGGGCTTCCTCGGCCGGCGCGGCGGCGGCTTCGGCGGCGGCCTTGGCGGCCTCCTCGCGCTCCTTCATCCGCTCCTGCGCCTTGGCCTTCGGCTCGGCCTTCTTGGCCGCGCGCTTGGTCGGCATCGGGATGATGTCGGCATTGCCGAGAAAGCGGGCGACGCGGTCGGTCGGGGTCGCGCCGTTGTCCAGCCAGTAGCGGATACGGTCTTCCTTGAGCACGATGCGCTGCTCGTTGTCGGACGGCAGCAGCGGGTCGTAGCTGCCGACGCGCTCGATGAAACGGCCGTCGCGCGGCGAACGCGAGTCGGCGATCACGATGCGATAATGCGGCCGCTTCTTGGCCCCGCCGCGGGCCAGCCTGATCTTCAGAGACATTGGCGACTTACCTTCCTGGATGTCCTTGCTGCGGCAACAAGCCCTGCAAACCGCCGCGCATCATGCCGCGTTTGCCCATCTTGTTGACCTTCTTCATCATTCCGACCATCTGCTGATGCTGTTTCAGCAGCTTGTTCACTTCCTGCACCGTGGTGCCGGAGCCGGCCGCGATACGCTTCTTGCGGCTGGCGTGGATGACCTTGGGGTTGGCGCGCTCCTTGCCCGTCATCGACAGGATGATCGCTTCCTGGCGAGCCACCAGCTTGGGGTCGATCTTGGCCTCGGCCATCTGCTTCTTCATCTGGCCGACGCCGGGCAGCATGCCCATCAGCCCCTCGAGGCCGCCCATCTTCTTGATCTGGCGGAGCTGGCCCAGCAGGTCGGTCATGTCGAACTGACCCTTCTGGACCTTCTTGGCCAGGCGTTCGGCTTCCTCGGCCTCGATATTCTCGGCCGCCTTCTCCACCAGCGAGACCACGTCGCCCATGCCGAGAATGCGGTTGGCGATGCGGTCGGGGTGGAAACCTTCCAGTTCGTCGAGCTTCTCGCCGACGCCGAGCAGCTTGATCGGGCAACCGGTGACGGCACGCATCGACAGGGCTGCGCCGCCGCGGCCATCGCCGTCGATGCGGGTCAGCACGATGCCGGAAAGCTCGATGCGCTCGTGGAACTGCTTGGCGACGTTGACCGCATCCTGGCCGGTCAGCGCGTCGGCGACCAGCAGCGTCTCGGCCGGCTGCGTCGCGTCGCGCACCGCGGCGATCTCCGCCATCAGCGCCTCGTCGACGTGCAGGCGGCCGGCGGTGTCGAGCATGACCACGTCGAAGCCCTGCAGCTTCGCGGCCTGCATGGCGCGCTTGGCGATGTCGACCGGCATCTGGCCGGCGACGATCGGCAGCGTGGCGATGCCGGCCTGCTCGCCCAGCACCTTGAGCTGTTCCTGCGCGGCCGGACGACGCACGTCGAGCGAGGCCATCAGGACCTTCTTGCGGTCCCGGTCGGTCAACCGCTTGGCGATCTTCGCGGTCGTGGTTGTCTTGCCCGAGCCCTGCAGGCCGACCATCAGCACCGGCACCGGCGGAACGGCGGCCAGGTTCAGGTCGGCGGACTCGCCGCCCAGCATCTCCACCAGATTGTCGTGGACGATCTTGACGACCATCTGGCCGGGCGTGACCGAGCGCAGGACCTCCTGGCCGACGGCGCGCTCGCGCACCTTGGCGATGAAGTCGCGCACCACCGGCAGCGCCACGTCGGCTTCGAGCAGCGCCAGGCGGACCTCGCGCAAGGCCTCGTCGACGTCCCCTTCATTGAGGACACCGCGCTTGGTCAGACGATTAAGGACATCGCCCAGCCGGCCTGTGAGGCTCTCGAACATCGCGCTCCGCTTTGGTCGCCGTAACTTGGTTGTTGGCCTATATGTTGGACAGCCAACGCAAAAGGGCCGGGCGCCGACGCCGGCACCCAGGCCGGCGGGTTCTACGGCGACCGGCCGTGGCAGTCAAGCGTGGCACGGCCCGGAGGGAAAGCCTTGAGAAGACTCGTTCTCGCGCTGTTCGTGTTGCTGCCGCTGGCGGCCTGCGACGAGCCGGAGGTGGCCGATTTCGCCGGCGCCGAGCCGGAGCTCGACTTCATCGACTATTTCACCGGCGAAGTGCATGCCTGGGGCATGTTCACCGACCGTTTCGGCACGGTCCGGCGGCAGTTCACGGTGGTGATGAACGGGGTGGTCGAAGACGGAAATCTCGCGCTGACCGAAGACTTTACCTACGACGACGGCGAGATCGAGCAGCGCATCTGGACAGTCGAGCGTGCCAACGACGGCTATGTCGCCACCGCACCGGACGTGGTCGGCGCCGCGACCGGCGAGCGGGCCGGCAACGCGGTGCGCTTCCGCTACGAACTCAACCTGCCGGTCGATGGCGACGTCTGGACGGTGAGCGCGGACGACTGGCTGTTCCTGCAGCCGGGCGGCGAGGTGGTGCTGAACCAGGCGACCTTCAGCTACTGGGGCTTCGAGATCGGCCGCGCGAACATCGCGTTCCGGAAGGTGCGCTGACGCTTGCGGTGAGATGGCCGCCGACATTGTTGGCGCGTTGACGTGGATACCCGGGACAAGCCCGGGCACGACGAACTGCTTTGTTTCCGTCATGGCCGGGCTTGACCCGGCCATCCACGTCTAGGCGCCCCGGATGCGATCCATCAGGGCGCGAGGGTCGGCGGGCAGGGTGTCGCCGCGCCAGGCGACGTGCTGGTCGGGGCGGGCGAGGATCAGCTTGCGGTCGTAGGGCGATTGCGGCTTCGCATCCAGTACGTCGAGCGGCACGCCGGAGGACTGCGCCGCCGCGAGAAGGGGCGCCAGGTCCACCGATGGATCGAAGCGCAGCAGCGTGTAGTCCGGGCCCAGCGCGTCGTAGAGGCTGCGACCGCCGTTCAGCCAGACATGCGGTAGGCGGCACCCCGGCACGGTCGAGGGCGTGAAGTCGGCCATGGTGTAGCCGGGATGGTCGGTGCCGTCGTAGGCGATCAGCGGCGAGGCGTCGTAGAACGAGCCGAAGTTCAGCCCGGCGCAGCAATATTGCTGCACGTTCAGATCGTAGGCCTTCCGGCCAAGCGCGCGGCGCGCTTCTTCCGCCGCCGGCGTGTCCTCGGCGATGTTGGCGGGCACGGCGCCGCGCTGGCCCGCCATCGCATGGGCGTGGTCCATCACGAAGTAGGAGACCTGCGAGGTGATCGGGTGCCGCTCGGCCTGGTAGGCGGCCAGGATCGACGCCGGCGCCCAGCCCTTCAGGTGCGCGGCCAGCAGCCAGGCGAGGTTCGCCGCGTCGGCGATGCCGGCGTTCATGCCATAGCCGGCATAGGGCACCCAGATGTGCGCCGCGTCGCCACAGATGAACACGCGGCCGCCGTCGTGGAACCTGTCGGCGACCAGCCGGCGCCCGAACCAGTCCATGTGCGCCAGCGTCTCGTACTCGAAGTCGTCGCCGACGCCGAGGATGGTACGGATGCCGTGGTCGCGGTCGACCGAGTCGAAATCCGGCTCGTCGGGTTTAAGGTAGTTGTGGACCACCCAGCGCTCGCGGCCGTCGATGGCGTAGACGTTGCCGGACCGGACCGGGTTCAGCGCGAAGGTCGCCCAGGCCGGCGTCTCCGATTGCCGGCCGATCAGGTCGGCGGCGCGGATGTAGGTCGACTGCACCCGCTGTACCACCGCGTCGCCCTCGAACTTCGCGCCCATCCTGCGGCGGATGGCGGAGCGGCCGCCATCGCAGCCGATCAGGTACTGGCAGGCGATGCGCAGCGTCGTGCCGTCGCGCCGCGTCGCCGTGGCGTGCACGCGGTCGCCGTCGACCGCGTAATCCTCGACCGTGGCCTGGTCGATCACCGTCAGGCGCGGCTGCCGCACGGCGTGGTCGAACAGGATCGGTTCCAGGAAGATCTGGTTGATGCGGTGCGGCGGTTCCGGCGTCGGCCAGCCGGTATCCGGCCCCTCGGTCGCGTGGTAGCGATCGCGCCGGCACGGGATCGGAATCCGGGTCAGCTCCTTGCCGGTGAAGCTGGTGCGGTAGCTGATGTCGTTCGGATAGTCCGGCGGCAGGCCGGCGTTGCGCAGCTTCCCGGCGACGCCGAGGCGGCGGAAGATCTCCATCGAGCGAGCGGCGACGTGGTTGCACTTCGGCGGCGGCGGTTCGTCGCGGGCGCGGCTTTCCACCACCAGGACCTCGACGCCGCGCCAGGCCAGGTCGATGGCCAGCGTCAGCCCGACCGCGCCGCCGCCGACGACCAGGACCGGAACCTTGATCTCGTCATTCATCGGCCGATGCTAGGCGATGCCCGCCCGGTCAGGAACACCTTCGCGATGACCCGGATTGGCCATGCGCGAACGTTGATCTCGATCAACGTGCTTCGCGGGCATCGAGTCATGATGCAAATGCACCAACGGACGACCATGCCGTGCGCAGGGTTGCGTTGTCGGAGGATGCCGCCGTCTTTCCCGGCGGCGCTGCACAACAAGAACCGTCCTCCCACGCCTCGCCGAGCCACGGTCGCGCCGTCGCCCGTGTTTCGAGAGGAGGTGTGCAACATGCTCGGACTTCACCGATGGGCACTGGCCGCCGTGGCGGCACTCGGGATGTCGCAGGCGGCCGAGGCGGCGATGGTTTCGGTCGACGCCAGCGTGATCGGCAACCCGGCCGACATCACCCAGACCTTTTCGCAGAACGTGAATCCTGACACCGGCCAGATCGTCGACGGCGACGGGGTGCCGCTCCCGCTCAGCGAGATGCCGTTCCTGACCTACGGGCAGTTCGTCGTGAACGGCGGCAACGACCTGGGCAGCACCACGACCACCGTGGGCGACGGTTTCAACGACGAGATCTGGTGGGTCTTCGATTTCTCCGAGGACCCCGACGCGGCGGCGTTCGAAGCAAGCAGCGATCCGCTGACCTCGGCTGTCCTGACACTCATGCTACTGCCGCAGCGCGAGCCGTCGTTCACCGACCGCACCTTCGTTCCGGGCCTCAACGGCGGCTATCCGGTGCCGGTCACAGGACCGATCGACGAGCCGTTCGAGGTGACGCTCCAGTTGGTGCAGCCGGATCAGGTGGCAAGCGGCAACGCGCATCCCGCCGACGACATTCTGGACAAGTACTTCGGCAGTGGAAGCTTCGGGCCGCAGAACTTCCTGTCCTTCGAGGACCGGCAACTGCCGTTCAAGTACATCGACGATGGGTTCGTTCTGTCGGCCACGCTGGAACTGACGCGCAGCTCGATCGACGACGTGCCGGCCCCGGCGACGCTGGCGCTGTTCGGCGTGGCGCTCGCCGGCCTCGGCGCGGCGCGGCGTCAGCGCAAACCGATGCCGAGGTGACCTTCGAGCTCGGCGAGCGCATCGTCGGGATCGGCGACCTTGATGGTGCGCATGCCGAGCGCCTTGGCCGGCTTCAGGTTGATGCCGAGATCGTCAAGGAAGACGGCCTCGGCCGGCTCGATGCCAAGCATGTCGCAGGCGATCTTGTAGAACTCGGGCTGCGGCTTGCGCACGCCGACCTTGGAGCTTTCGACCACGGCGTCGAAGATCGTCATGATCTCGGCGACAGCGGCGGCCTTCTCGGCCGAGCGCGCCATGCCGGGGCCCTCGCCGGACAGCACGTTGTTGGTCAGGCAGGCGGTCTTGTAGCTGTCGGCCACGCGCCGCAGCGCGGCGACCATCTTCGGGCGGATATCGCCGGACAGCAGCGCCAGCACGTCGCGGCCGTCGACCGCGTGGCCGAGCGCCGTCGACTCTTTCCGGAACAGCCCGTCGAACTCGTCGATGGACACCTCCGACCGCTCCAGCAGCGCCCAGGCGTTGCTATCGGGGTTGTGCGTGTTGACCGAGCGGATGAAGTCGCGCGGCAGCCCGCGTTCGGCTTCGTACCGATTGAAGGCCTCGAATGGGCTGGACAGGATGACGCCGCCGAAATCCCACAGGACGGCCCGGATCTCACCATTCACGATTTAGGGTCGAGCTTCAGCGAGGCGGAGTTCATGCAGAAGCGCGCGCCGGTCGGCGCCGGGCCATCCGGGAAAAGGTGGCCGAGATGCGCGTCGCAGTTCGCGCACAGGACCTCGGTGCGGACCATGCCGTAGCTGCGGTCCTCGTGCAGCTTGACCCGCTCGTCGGCCATCGGCGCCCAGAAGGACGGCCAGCCGGTGCCGCTGTCGAACTTGGTCTCCGACGAGAACAGCTCGGCATCGCAGCAGATGCAGCGGTAGGTGCCGTCGGTCTTGGTATCCCAGTAGATGCCGGTGAAGGCCCGTTCGGTGCCGTGTTCCTGGGTCACGTGATACTGCTCGGGCGTCAGCTTCTGGCGCAGTTCGGCGTCGGTCGGCTTGTTCATCGGTTCTCCTCGTTCAGGCGGCCAGGCGTTTCAGCGCCTTCGCCACCTGCTTGATCTGGTGGTTGACGTTGATCGGCATCATCGAGGTGATCTCCAGATCGCGGTCCTCCAGCACGTCGCCCTCATGCTTGGCGCGCCAGTCGTCGACGGCGCGGTCGCGCTTGCGCATCAGGATCGCGAGCTGCGGCTGAAACAGCGCCACCATGGCGGTGATCCAGCGGTTCGCCGGCCACGATGGATAGGCGTGGTCCATGTTGAAGTTGTCCAGCATCGCAACGATGTCGTCGGCGGTATACCAGTTCTCGCCGGTCACCCACCGGTTGGTGGTGAACAGGTGGGTCGGGTAGCCGCGCTTGTCCATCGAAATGGCGCCGAGATGGGCGATCATGTCGTCCTCGTCCGGCCACTCCTCGGTGGTTTCCCAGGGCATCGGCTCGATACCGTGGGGCATGCCGTCGGGCCGCAGGAACAGGTGGAAGTGGCCGTGCTCGCCCGTCGCGCCGCGATGCGCGTGGTAGTAGTACTGGCTGTCGGTCTCGCCGTCGTAGACGTCACCCTTCGGGTAATGGTCCCACTCGTAGAAGGTGCCCTGGCCCTTCAGGACCTCGCCGACGATGTTGGCGTCGACCTTCTCCAGCACGCGGTAGCATTCCTGCACCTCGACACCGGCGGCCGCCATCAACTGCAGCCGCTCGACCGGCAGGTCCTCGAAACGGAATGTGGTGTTGGCGGCGCTCATGTCGGCTCCAGTGTAGCCCATCCGATATGGGTAGGTTGAGCCCGCGTTGTAGCGTGCCGAGCCCGGCGCTCGCGCGCGCATCACAACCCTTTGACGCAACGTGAGTGGCCCTGGACCGGGGCGGCTGCGACAACGGACGCACGAAAAAGCAAGCAACAGGAGGCTCCGGTCTTGCGCTCACATCGTTCCAAACTGCTCTCCAGCACGAAGTTCCTGCTGGGTGTCGGATTCGCCGCCGGCAGCGCGGTGGCGCTGGCCGGGACGGCCACCGCGGCGACGTCGCCGACCGCCGACCAGGCGAACCCCGCCGCGATCTCCAAGCCGGCGACCGACGGCGTGCGCGTCGCCGGCTGCGGCGCGAAGAAGGCCTGCAACCCGTGCGCGGCCAAGAAGGGCTGCAATCCCTGCGCCGCGAAAAAGGGCTGCAATCCTTGCGCCGCCAAGGGCTGTAACCCCTGTGCCGCGAAGAAGAAGGGCTGCAACCCGTGCAAGTCGGGCAGCCTCGACACCGCCAAGCCGTTCCAGGTCGCGGGTAGCCATGCCAAGAAGGGCTGCAACCCCTGTGCGGCCAAGGGCTGCAATCCGTGTGCGGCCAAGAAGGGCTGCAATCCCTGCGCCGCCAAGGGCTGCAACCCCTGCGCCGCGAAGAAGGGCTGCAATCCGTGTGGCGCCAAGAAGGGCTGCAATCCCTGCAAGTCGGGTAGCCTGGACGTGACCAAGCCGTTCCAGGTCGCCGGCTGCGGCGCCGCTTCGAAGGGCTGCAACCCGTGCGCCGCCAAGAAGGCGTGCAACCCGTGCGCCGCCAAGAAGGGCTACAACCCGTGTGCCGCCAAGGGCTGCAATCCTTGCGCCGCGAAGAAGGGCTGCAACCCGTGCAAGTCGGGCAGCCTGCTCGATCGCCGTCGTCCGGTAATCGCCGACGGCCGCACCGCTTCGGGCATCCGCTGGGCCGCCTACTCGGCCTAGTCCCGGATCACCACGGCTCACCAACGCGGCGGCGTCCCTCACGGGGCGCCGTCGTCGTTTCTGGCAGCAGTCCGGCGCGACGAGTGCTAAAAGTCTGATTTCATTGGCAAATTGGTAACCTTACTCTTGCGACGCTGAACCCGGGTGGCGAACATTTCCCAATCTGCCATTGCGGGAGTAGGACATGAGTCACGCGTTACGGATGCAACTCGATGGCTTTCGGCTGACGACGGCGGAGATCCTTTACCGGATGCCCGACGCCCCGGCGTTGCTGCAGAGCTACATCTGGCAGAACTACGACAAGTCGCCGTATTTCCCCCGGCTGCGCGAGTTCCTGGAATTCTGGGAGCGTGAGCTGGACGGGCCGCTGCACTCGGTTCGGGTGACGTCGGCCGAGCTGATCGGCGCGCGGAAGTATCACCACCACCAGCACAGCTTCCGCCTGCACTGACCGCGTGGCGTCGGCCGGCGCCGACGCTGCATGCGAGTCCTGGATCGGCTACCCTGTCCCCAACGGCAACCAGGGACAGGGAAACAGCCATGGCACGGGTACGCGACGTCGAGAAACACGAGCTGCCGGCCGACGTGCAGCCGGTCTACGAGCGCTTCTCGCAGCAATACGGACCGTTCCTGAACCAGGTTCGGGTGTTCGCCCATCGGCCGCCGGCGGTGCGTCACATCATGGGCCTGCTGCTGGAGCTGGCCGACGAGAGCTTGCTGCCGAAGCGCTACCTGGAGATCGCGCTGGTCGTGGTCTCGAAGCTGAACGAGTGCCGCTACTGCGTGGCGCACCACGCGCCGCGCCTGATCGAGCAGGGCCTCGACCCCGAAACCACCGCCAACATTCTTGAACCCGACTGCCCCGGCCTGGACGAGGTCGACCGGCTGGTGCGCGACTACGCCGTGCAGGTCACCACGCAGGCCAACATGATGCGCGACGAGATCTTCGAGCGCCTGAAGCAACACTTCAGCGAGGAGCAGATCGTCGAGCTGACCCTGCGCACGGCGCTGTGCGGCTTCTTCAACCGGTTCAACGACGCGTTGCAGATCGGCATGGAGGACGGCGTCATCGCCGACATGTTGGCGCACGGCGGCCGCGAAGAGGACCTGCCGGCGGAAGCGGCGGAGTAGGGCGATGGTTCAGCTGGAGTGTTTCTTCGACTGCTCCTCGCCCTGGACCTATCTCGGCTTCCACAACATCCAGCCGCTGGCGGCCGAGCTCGGCGTCGACATCGACTGGCGGCCGATCCTGGTCGGCGGCGTGTTCAACGCCGTGAACCCGTCGGTCTACGCCAGCCGCGAACATCCGGTGCCGGCCAAGGTCGCCTACCAGGGCAAGGACCTGGCCGACTGGGCGCGGCTGGCCGGCCTGCGGATCAAGCTCCGGCCGTCGATCTTCCCGATCAACTCGGTGAAGGCGATGCGGGCCTGTCTGGTGGCGCAAGAACAGGACCGGCTGGTGCCGCTGGCGACCTTGTGCTTCGAGGCCTACTGGGGCGACGACCGCGATATCGCCGACGACAAGGTGCTGTCCGAGCTGATCGCGCGCGCCGACCTGAACGCCGACCGGGTGATGCAGCGCATCGCCGACCCGGCGATCAAGGACCGGCTGAAGGCGAACACGCAGGAGCTGATCGACCGTGGCGGCTTCGGCTCGCCGACCTTCTTCGTGGAACGCGAGGACATGTACTTCGGCAACGACCGGATGCCGCTGATCCGCGATGCGGTTCAGCGGGCACAGGCCGTTAGTCAATGACATACTGCGTCATTGACGTAGTCGGTTGGTATCGATAGCATCAGAGCGTGCAATACGGCTGGGATGCCGCGAAGAGCGGAAGGAATGCTCAAGAGCGCGGTTTGCCGTTCGACATCGCGATGGCGCTGTTCGATAGCGTGACATTCGAGATCGATGATCGCCGGCGTGACTACGGCGAGCGCCGTATCATCGCGTTCGGCGAGGTCGAGGGCCGGGTGATGGTCTGTGTGTACACATGGCGTGGCACGGCCGATGCACCAGTCCGATGGATCATTAGTTTGCGCAAGGCAAATGCGAGAGAGATCGAAACGTACCGTAGAGCGCTCGCGAGCTGAACTGGACCTGTCCAAGGTGGACTGGACCAAGTTCGACGCCACGACCGACGACGAGATCGAACGGCAGGTCGCCGAGGATCCCGACGCGGCGCCCATCTTCGACGAGGCGGCGTTACTGCGTGCCGGACGGCGGGTATCGCCGGAGGAGGTCGAGGACGTCCGCGCGCTCCGGCGACGACTTGGGCTGTCGCAGCAGGCTTTCGCAGTCCGCTTCGGTTTCTCGGTGGCGGCAGTTCGACAATACGAGAGCGGGCGGCGCACACCGACGGGACCGGTGCGGACCTTGCTTCGTGTCATTGCGCGAGAGCCCGACGCCGTAACGCGCGCATTGGCCGAGTAGACAGAAACGCTGTTATCGGCATCCGCCATCGACGTTGAACCGGTCCTGCCGGACGTCCTGACCACCGGGCTGCGGGTGGTGTTCTGCGGCTCGGCGGTTGGCGCGGTGTCGGCCAAGGTGGGTGCGCCCTATGCCGGGCCGGGCAACAAGTTCTGGCCGATGTTGCACAAGACCGGGCTGACGCCGCGCCTGATGCGGCCGGACGAATTCCGCGATCTGCCGGCGCTGGGTATCGGGCTCACCGACCTGGCGAAGTACTACTCAGGGGCCGATGCCGGCCTGCGTCCGGACGACGATGACGTGTCGGCGCTGATCGCCAAGATCGAGCGCCACCGGCCTTGCCTGCTGGCCTTCAACGGCAAGCGCGCGGCGACCAGGGTGCTCGGCAGGTGCGGCTACGGCGAGCAACCGAACCGGCTGGCCGGCGCGCGGGTGTTCGTACTGCCCTCGACGTCGGGCCTGGCGGTCAGGTTCTGGGACGAGGCGCCGTGGTTCGCGCTCGCTGCGGCGGCGAAAAGAGAAACGCCCGGGACGAGCCCGGGCGTTTCGGAGCGTTGAGGTTATTGCCCGTCGTCAGGCGGCGGCGCGCGGCGCGGCGGCCTTGACCGGATCGTCGACGTAGGCGTCGTACTTCTTGAAGTTGTCCTGGAAGCGGCCGACCAGGTCCTTCGCGGTGCGATCGTAGGCACCCTTGTCGTTCCAGGTCTGGCGCGGCGCCAGCAGCTCGGCCGGCACGCCGGGGCAGCCTTCCGGCACGTAGAGACCGAAATTGTCGTCCGCCTTCAGCGGCACGTCGGTCAGCCCGCCCTCCAGCGCGGCACGTAGCAGCGCGCGGGTGTGCTGGATCGGCATGCGGTAGCCAACGCC
>CAZVLI010000049.1:0-11323 GCA_964627965.1 uncultured Rhodospirillales bacterium | reverse complement strand
GTCGAAACCGGCGTGACCGACCAGCAGGTCGGCGCCTTCGCCGCCATGCAGCGTGTCGCCGCCACCCTGGCCGCGCACCACATCATCGCCCGCGCCCCCGAACACCTGATCGGCGCCGGAATTGCCGCCGACCGTGTCGGCGTCCGTGCCGCCGTCAACGCTGTCGCCATCGGCGCCGCCGAACAGCATGTCCATGCCCGCGCCGCCCAGCACGCCGTCGCCGCCGCCCTGGCCGCGCACCATGTCATCGCCGTCGCCGCCGTTCAGCGTGTCGTCGCCGGACTGGCCCCAGATGCGGTCGTCGCCGGCGCCGGGCTCGGTCCAGTCGTTGCCGAGGCCGGCGACGATGGTGTCTGCGCCGTCGCCGCCGTCGATCCAGTCGTCGCCACCGCCGGCCTGCAGCCAGTCGGCCGCGATCCCGCCGACCACGCTGTCGCCGGCCGCGACCAGGCGCCAGACCATGCCGTCGCCGTCGTCGGTCAGCAGATAGATCGAGCCGTCCGGCGCCTGGGCCACGTCGCGCAGGCGGGCGCCGAGCTCGATCCGCTCCGCCTCGACCGCGCCGGTGCCGTCGACCTCGATGCGGATCAGGCTCTGGCCGCGCAGGCTGGCGACGAGCGCGTCGCCCTGCCACGCCGGAAACAGATCGCCGGTGTAGAAGTCCATGCCCGAGGGCGCGACGGCCGGGCTCCAGAATAGCGCGACGTCGGCAAACTCGGGCCGCGTCGGCGGGTCGGGGATCGGTTCGCCGCTATACTCGTCGCCCCAGCTCACCAGCGGCCAGCCGTAGTTCTGTCCGGCGACGATCAGGTTGAACTCGTCACCGCCGCGTGGGCCCATCTCGGTGGTCCAGAGCAGGCCAGTCGCCGGATCGAAGGCCGCGCCCTGCACGTTGCGGTGGCCCAGCGTCCAGATCTCGTCGAGCACGCCATCGTCGCCGACGAAGGGGTTGTCGGCGGGGATACTGCCGTCCGGGTTCAGGCGGACGATGGTGCCGACATGGTCGGTCGGGTCCTGCGCCGGGTCGCCGAAACCACGGTCGCCCGTTGTCAGCAGCACCGTGCCGTCGGGCGCGAAGGCGATGCGGCCACCGAAATGGCTGCCGCCCGTCAGCTTGTCCTGCTGGCTGAACAGGACCTCGAAGTCCTCGATACGATCGGCGACAAGACGACCTCGGCCGAGCGCCGTGCCGTAGGCGCCATCGGCCTCCTCGGCGAAGGACAGGTAGACGAAGCCGTTGTCGGCGAAGTCCGGGTGCAGCGCGACGTCGAGCAGGCCGCCCTGGCCGACGATGCCGACCGCCGGCGTGCCGGCCACCGCGCCGGAGAGCGTGCCGTCGACCTCCATGATGCGCAGGTCGCCGCTGCTGCGCTCTGTCACCAGCAGGCGACCATCCGGCAGGAAGGTCATGCCCCAGGGGTGATCGAGCCCGTCGGCGAGCGCAAACACGTCGACCGGACCGGCGTCGGTCGCGACGCGTCGGACCAGCGAAATCCCTTGTTCCGAAGTCGAGGTCGTGGGTTCGGCCATGGCTCGCCCCTTGCGCCCTCGATCCCAAGGCTAGCGGGCACAGTTGAGACCGGCAAGGCACTTGGACTGATCGTGATCAAAGCCGACGCGCGCCGAACGCGGGAGTATCATGTGACGGTTCAAGGACAGTCGCGGGGCGGCGCATGAAATCCATCACCGACAAGGCCTCGATCTCGGTCGATTTTCCGGACAAGGCCTACATGGGTTCGTTCGGGCGCGAGTCCGGCTTCGAGGTCAGGGCGGATGCCGACGAGGTGCTGCTGAAGCTGGTGCGCGGCGGCAACGAGCGGCGCGAGGTCGCGGTGCACCTGCACTACTACCTGCTGGCCGACATCCTGGGCGACATGGCCACCGCGCTGGCCGACGCGGAACCGCTGGACGAGGCGCACCGCGCGCCGATGCGCGAGGCGGCACAGGCGCTGACGAAGGCGCTGAACAAGCGACGCCGCAAGGGCTGAGCCCCGCCGCCACGTCCTGCGGAAATCACAGCGGCGGCCCGTCGATTCCGGTTACCCTTTGATGGCCAGACACGGCAGCAAGGGGGGAACTTGCGATGCAACGGATCGTGGTGTGCTGCGACGGCACATGGAACACCGCGGATCAGGCTGACGGCGCGATACCGACGCCGACCAACGTGGCGCGGCTGCACGCGCTGGTGGCCGACGCGGACGAGAACGGGACCGTACAGCACAAGTACTACCACCCCGGGGTCGGCACCGATCCCGGCCTGGTGAGCCGGCTGGTCGGCGGCGGGCTCGGCCTCGGCCTCAACCGCAACATCATGAGCGCCTATCGCAGCGTCTGCGATCACTACGAAACCGGCGACGACATCTTCCTGTTCGGTTTCAGCCGGGGCGCCTACACGGTGCGCAGCCTTGGCGGCTTCATCGGACGCTGCGGCCTGCTCGACCTGACCGGCCTGGACGACAAGACGATCTGGGCGCGGATCGAGAAGCTGTTCACCGACGGCTATCGCGGTGGCGACAAGAAGCTTGCCGGCAAGATGGCCAAGGACAAGGTCGCCTTCCACAAGCCGCCGAAGAACGAGAAGCAGATCCCGATCCGCTTCGTCGGCGTCTGGGACACGGTCGGCGCGCTCGGCATTCCCGACCACCTCGGCGTGCTCAACCTGCTGGACGACCCGCAGGACTATGCCTTCCACGACACCACGCTGGGCACCAGCGTGGCGACGGCGCGGCACGCCGTGGCGCTGGACGAGCTGCGCGGCAACTTCCAGCCGACCCTGTGGACCAAGGTGAAGGACAGCCGTGACGTGCAACAGGTCTGGTTCCCCGGCGCGCACAGCGATGTCGGCGGCGGCTACCGCGAGACCGGCCTGTCGGACGGCGCGTTGAAATGGATGCTCGACGAGGCCGGGGCCTGTGGCTTGGCGATCGACACCAAGCTGGCGAAACAGGTGCGGCCGAACCACCATGACGTGCTGCACGACTCGCTGGATGGCGTGTTCGCGCTCCTGCCCTCGCGGCCACGCAGCGCGCCGCGCCTGCCGGACGGGCCGGACCTGCACGCCTCGGCGCGCGACCGCCATGACGACCCGCCGATCATCCAGGCGCCCTATCGCCCGACCAAGCGGCTGACCCGGAAGGGCGCCAGCATCACCCTGCCGATCTACGCGATCCAGCCGTGGAACGACACTGGGCTCTTCCTGGAAGAGGGCGTCAGCTACGAGATGACCGCGACAGGCGAGTGGCTGGACAAGTCCATCGCCTGCGGCCCGGACGGCGCCGACGACGGCAACTTCCAGCTCGGCGAGATCGCGCACATCTTCGCCGACGGCATCGGCAAGCTGGAAACGCTGTTCAAGCGCCTCGGCGGGAGCGACAAGACCGACTTCCAGATGACCCGGCGACACGAGACGCCACCGCAGGACTGGCCGTGGTTCGCGCTGATCGGCGCCATCGCCAATGGCGGCCTCAACGCCAAGTTCGAGGAGCGCCCGCACGAGACCAAGCTGATCGGCAAGGGTCGCAAGTGGACGCCGAAACTGTCCGGCTATCTCTACGCCTACGCCAACGACGCCTGGAACTTCTACGACAACAACCGCGGCAGCGTGCGGCTGACGGTGAAGCGGCTCTGACCGGCTACCAGAAGACCGGCGGGTGATCGCCGAGCAGGATACGGCCGACGGCCTCGAAGTGGGCGTCGCGCGACTGGATCTGCTGCGAGAGCGTGTGGATGTCGCGGAAACGGCGGTGGAAGGCGCTGGCCGGGTAGATGGCGTCGATGCCGGCCTGCTTGTAGGCGAAGTCGGCGACCTCGATGGCGGCGTGGATGGCATGGCTGCAGGCCAGCCGCACGGCGGCGCGATCCGGCACGTCGACGGCCTCGACCGGGCCGCAGCGCGTTCGGACGTCCTTCAGTGTCGCGACCACGAAGGCCTCGGCCGAGCCCAGGCGGGCCTCGCTGCGCGCGATCTTGCCTTGCACGGTCGGGCTCTCGGCCAGTCGCGACAGGCCGCGCGGCGTCTTGGTGCCGGCGAGGTCGATCAGCCCGGCCAGCATGCCGCGCGCCATGCCGGTGGCGCACGCCGCCACGCCGACGGCGTAGAGACCGGACCAGGTGAAGGCGTAGAGCGGCGCCGGCTCCTTGCGCAGGCTCAGGTCCTCGCGCGTGGAGCTGAAAGCCTCGGGCACGAAGACGTCGTGGAGCTCGTAGGAGTCGGAGCCGGTGCCGCGCAGGCCGATGGTGTCCCAGGTATCGAGGATCTCCGCCTGCTCCACCGGGAACAGCAACGTCAGCATGTAGGGCCGGCCGTCGGGGTCCTTGCGCACCTCGCCGTGCTCGTCCTCGACCAGGTCGTGCACGCCCATCCAGCTCGCCTGCCGGCAGCCGCTGGCGTAGTCCCAGCGGCCGGTGGCGCGGTAGCCGCCCGGCACCTTCTTCAGCCGGGTGCCGTTCGGCGGGCCCCAGGCGACGAGGCTGGTCTGGTCGGCGTAGATCCGGCTGGCGGCCTCGGGTTCGAGGTAGGCGGCGAGCTGCGCCGAGCTATTGCCGACGAACAGGTTCCAGGCCACGGAGCCGTCATGGCGCGCGACCTCGGCCACGGCCTCGAAATAGACCCAGGGGTCGACCTCCTCGCCGCCGTAGCTCGCCGGCAGCAACAACCGGAACAGGTTCGAGGCATGCACCTCGCCGAGCAGCGGCTGCGGGATACGCCGGGTGCGCTCGATCTCGTCCGAGGCGGCCTGCAGCGCCGGCGCCAGCGCCTGCGCGCGCTCCAGTGGCGTCGCGGTCATTGCGCGGCCTCCGCGGCGTATTCCGGGCCGACCAGGGTGTAGAGCTCTTGCGGCGCCGCCACGCCACGCAGCACGTAGCGGCCGATGCAAACGATGCGGGCCCGGTCGCGCACCGCCGCGTCGGCCAGCGGACCGGAGATCAGCAGGTCGTGCTCCAGCGGCCGGCACAGGTCGAGGATGCGCGCGGCCATGTTCACCGCCGGGCCGATGACGGTGAAGTCGAGCCGGTGGCGGGCGCCGATATTGCCGTACATGACCTCGCCCAGGTGCAGCGCCAGGCTGAAGTCGGCGCGCGGCAGGTCGGCGTCGATGCGCCGGCGCCTGATGTCGGCCAGCGTCGTGCGCAGCTTGTCGGCGGCGGCGATGGCATCGCAGCAGGCGTCGTCGTTGTCGGCGAAGCGGAAGATCGCCAGCAGGCCGTCGCCCATGAACTTCAGCACGTCGCCGCCCTGTGCCTCGACCTCGGTAACCACCGCGTCGAAATAGTCGTTCAGCATGTCGATGAGCAGCGGCGCCGGCGTGGTCTCGGCCAGCTTGGTGAAACCCTGCAGGTCGAAGCACCAGATCACCGCGCGGATGCTGTCCAGGGAGCCACGCCGCAGGTCGCCGGACAGCACGCGCTGTCCCGCGTCGCGGCCGAGATAGGCTTCCAGCAGGTCGCGGGCCATGCGGTCGGTGGCCGCCGCCTTCAGCGCCAGGCCGAGCGCCGGCAAGGTCGCGTCGATCAGCTCAATGTGCGCGTCCGTGAAGCCGTCGGCGGCATCGGTCGTCCACGACGCGATCAGGCCATCGGGCGGGTTGTTGGGATTGACCGGCGCGTCGAACGGATGATCCGCGAAGCCGAGGGTGACGGCGTAGTAGTCGGTGCCGCCGGCCGCGATCAGCTCGGCGAAAAGCGGAAACTCGTCGCCGACGCCGGGCTGGCGCAGGTCGCGGTGCAGGACCGGCTGGCCTTCCTGCATCATGTGGAAGAACGGACTGGCGCGCCAATTCTCACGCGGCGTCGGCGTGTGGTCGTAGACCTCGCGCGGGTTCTCCGCGCCGGCGCGGTGCCAGTTGTAGCCGATGCCGCCCAGCACCGGATGACGCGCGCTCTGCGCCACGTGACAGCGCATCAGCGGCACGCCAGCGGCGACCAGGCGCTCGCAAAACCCATGCAGCAGATCGGCCGGGTCGGCGCCGCGCAGGCCCTCACGCGTGAGCCAGTCGGCCAGGGCAGCGCTGTCGGTACCGGTCATCCGCCGCCCGGCCGGTCAGGCCGCCTGGAGCAGGGCGGAACGGATCTCGCCGAGCTCGCGGTCGAGCTTCTTCCAGGTTCGCCCGCCATTCTTGCTCTGGAAGATCTGGCCGAGGTTGGAGAGCACGTAGATCTGCTTGCCGTCCGGGTCGGCGGTGATGCACCACGGCGTGGAGTTGACCGGCGTCGGCAGGCCGGCGTCGCGCCAGCTCTCGCCGCCGTCGTCGGACATCAGCAGCCGGCCGTCGTTGCCGGGCGGGCCGTTGCCGTTGGTGAGCAGCAGTCGCTTGCCGCCTTTGATCGGCAGCACGGTGCGCGTGTACTGCCACTTCGAGGGCAGCTTGCGCCATTGCCACGTCGCACCGTCGTCGTCGGAGATGTGCAGGCCGGCGTTCAGCGTCGCCAGCACGCGCCGGCGGCCCTGGTGCTCGATCACCGCCAGGCCGTGAATGTCCTCGGTGCGCAGGCCCTCGACATGCTTGGTCCAGGTGCGGCCACCGTTGGTGGAGCGGTAGATGCCGTCGATCTCGACGCCGGCCCACATCCAGTCCGGATCGATCGGGTCGAACATCACCGTGGTGACGCGCGGCTTACCGATGAAGATGCAGCTATCGGCGAACTTGCAGCGCAGGCGCTTCCAGCTCTGGCCGGCGTCGCGGCTGAGATAGAGGCCGGCGGGGTGGGTGCCGGCCAGGATCAGCTTCGGGTCGTGCGGCGCCACCGCCAGCGCCCAGATGTCGAGCGTGTCCATCGGCGACGGCATGTGCGTCCACTTGCGCTTCTTGCCGCCGCCGTCGAGCCGGTAGAGGCCACGGTCGGTGCCGGCATAGACGCGGTTCGGCGCCTTCGGGTGGCTGGCCAGCGCCCAGACACGGCTTTCCAGGTAGAGCCCGCTCTCGCTGTAAGGGCGGTCCCAGTGCTTGCCGGCGTCCTCGGAGAACCAGACCGACATTCCCGCGGTGCCGACATAGAGCTTCGTCATGATGGCCTCCTGGCGCCGGCGCCACATTCCGTCACGGCTGTTGATTGGCGTGCCGGCCACGCCGCCGATACTGTGACGAGGCGGACAACAGGCGGTCAAGCCACGCAACGGAGGGAACGCGGACGATGAGCAAGGGCTACGAGCACCCCGAATACCTGGTCAGTACCGACTGGCTGGCGGCGCACCTGGACGACGACGGCGTCCGCGTGTTCGACGCCACGACCATCCTGGCACCGGCCGAGAAGGGCATGTACACGGTCGTCAGCGGCCGCGCCGGCTATGACGAGGGCCACATCCCCGGCGCCGGCTTCATCGACCTGCAGGACGAACTCTCCGACAAGACCACCAAGCTGCGGTTCATGATGCCGCCGGCCGACCAGTTCGGCGCCGCGGTCGGCGCGAAGGGCATCTCCAACGATCATCGCGTGGTCCTGTACTCGCAGGCCAACGTGATGTGGGCGACGCGGCTGTGGTGGATGTTCCGCGCCTTCGGCCACGACAACGTCGCGGTGCTGGACGGCGGGCTGGAGAAGTGGAAGGCCGAGGGCCGGCCGCTGTCGACCGATGCGGCGACCTATGCGCCGGCGACATTCACCGCGACCCGGCGCCCGGGCTACTTCACCGACAAGGACGGCGTCCTGGCGGCGATCGGCGACGGCAGCAGCACGTGCGTGATCAACAACCTCGCGGCCAGCCAGTTCACCGGCACCGCCAAGTCGAACTACGGCCGGCCCGGCCGCATCGCCAATACCGTGAACGTGCCCTATGCGGGCCTGCTGGACGAGCAAGGCTGCCTGAAGCCGGCCGACGTGCTGCGCGAGCATTTCCAGGCCTCGGGCGCGCTCGACGCGCCGGAGATCGTCACCTATTGCGGCGGCGGCATCTCGGCCACCATCGGCGCCTTCGCGCTGACCATGCTCGGCCGCAAGGACGTGAAGGTCTACGACGGCTCGATGAGCGAATGGGCCAACGACCACAGCCTGCCGATGGAAACCGGCTGACCGGCGCCACGCGAATGGCGAGGCGCCGGCCGGCGTCGGTTCAGAGCGCGTAGACGGCGCGCTCGAAGTTCTCGTAGAGCTGCATGAACGGCGGCTCCACGAAGGGCAGGGTCTGGGTCATGATCACCCCGGCCACGTCCTTCTTCGGGTCGAACCAGTAGTGCGTGTTGCACACCCCGGCCCAGCCCTGCGAGCCGGCGGAACGCATCCCCGGCACATCGGACTCGACCCGCAGGAAGCCGAAGCTGTGGGTCTTGTCGATGCCGGGGAACAGGTCGACGTCGGCGGTGATCGGCGGCACGTAGGTCGTCATCTTGCCGATCCGAATATCGCCGATCTGGTTCGCCAGCATGGCGTCCACGCCAGCCTCGGACAGCACCCGCCGGCCTTCGAGCTGGCCCTTGCCGAGGAACATGCGCAGGAAGCGCATGTAGTCCGGCGCGGTCGAGTAGAGCGCGTGGCCCATGCCGTAGAATTCCGGCTTCGACGGCGGCGCCAGGTCGAACTTGGCGAAGTTGCCGTCCTCGCCGCGCCCGTAAAGCGTGGCCAGCCGCGCGGCGCGGTCGCCCTCCACTTCGAAGACGGTGTCGACCATGCCCAGCGGGCCGATGATCTCATCGGCGCAGAACTTGTCGATGGTGCGGCCGTCCACCGCCTCGACCACCTGGCCGAGCCAGTCGATGCCGATGCCGTAGTCCCAGCGCTCGCCCGGATCGAAGGTCATCGGGTACATCAGCGAGGTCTTCTTGCCGGTCAGGATGGTCTCCAGCCCGGTCGCCTTCATGTACTTCGGCATGTCGGCGTTCCACACCTCGTAGACCATGCCGTTGGTGTGGGTCGCCAGATGACGGATCGTCGCCTTGGTCTTCGGCGCGCGCATGCGCGGCTTGTCGCCGTCCCAGCCGTCGATCACCTTGATATCGGCGAACTGCGGCAGGATCTGCTCCACCGGCGTGTCCATCGACAGCTTGCCGCGGTCGATCAGGATCATCGCCGCGGTCGAGCCGACCGCCTTGGTCATCGAGAAGGCACGCATCACCGCGTCGCGCGAGATCGGCTCGCCGCGCGCGTGGTCGCCGGCGGTGCCGGACCAGATCTCGCCCTTCGAACTGCCGAGCATGGCGACGACGAAGGGCACCTTGTTGGTGACCACGGCCTCGGCCAGAACGGCGTCGAGCTTGACCTTGGCGTGCGCGGCGGCGAGCGCCGGCATGGCGCCGCCGGTCAAGGTACCGGCCAGCGCGGTGCCGCCGGCCAGGGCGGCGGTGCCGGCGACGAACCCGCGCCGGCTTACTCGGGTATTGGACTCCGTACGCTTGTACATGGATTTCCTCCCGCTTTTTCTGCTTGGTCGCGACGCATGACAACGCCGCTCCGCAAGCTTAGCGGTCGGGAAAGCGCTTGGCGCGTGGGCAGTTGTGGCCTTTCTAATGGGCCTCAGTCGAGGTCCTGGCCCACCATGAAGCGATGGCCGTCGGGGGTGCGGACGGCCATCTCGCGCATGCCCCAGGGCTGGTCCTTCGGGCCGAAAATGATCTCCGCACCCTTGGCCGCGATCTCGTCGCGGTAGGCGTTGGCGTCGTCGACGTAGATGTAGGCGAAATACTGGTGGTCGCCGAGGTCGGGCACGGGGATCGCGTCCGGGCACTCGCCCAGCATGATCATGCAGCCGTCGCGGCGCACGAAGCGCCAGCCCTCCGGCCGCATCCAGTCGGAAAAGCCCATGACCTCAATCCACCAGTCGGCGGTGGCGTCCACGTCGGCGACGGCCTGCACGAAGCTGGTGGCGGTGATCTTCATCGCTGTATCTCCGTCCAGACTTCTCAGTACGGCGCGAACAGGCGCCAGATGCCCTGCGCCGTCATCAACGTGTGGTGGCCGGACATCACCCGGCCGCGCATGTAGGCCAGGTCGCGGGTGATGCGCATGGTCTCCGACCGGCCCTCGATCCAGTCGCCGTTCTTGCCCGGCGCCAGGAACTCGACGTTCAGCTTGATGGTGGCGCAGTAGCGTTTCGTCTCCGCGACGACGGCCCGACCGATGAACTGGTCGGCGAAGGTGAACAGCATGCCACCGTGCACGACGTCGTTCGGGTTCAGATGCTTGTCGTCGATTCGAAACCCATAGGCGAAGCCGCCGTCGTCTAACTTCTTGTAGTAGATCGGACCTGTCAGGTCGGCAAAGGCACCGGCCTGACGGAATGGCTTGAAGCCTTCGGGCGCATCGCTTGGCATGGCGCCTGATAGCCGGGGCGAGGCCGAGAAATCAAGCGCTTACGCGGCAGTTTGCCGCAAGTCTTGCGAGCGGCTTGCGACCGTCGTTGAGCCTGTGCTACCTACCGGCGCGCACCTACCTGAGAGGGAATGGTGCGTGAAACTGCTTTCGTAGTGATATCAACTACATAATCCCTACATCCTGACTGGCGGACGGGGGCGCAGAAGCTTAGTGGCTGGCGAAACGACGGTGGTGTCCGGGATCGCGGGACGTTACGCGACCGCACTGTTCGAACTGGCGCGCGACGAGGGCAAGCTGGAAGCCGTGGCGGGCGACATGTCCGACCTGGCGGCGGCGATTGCCGAGAGCGCGGACCTGAACCGGCTGGTGCGCTCGCCGGTGTTCGGACGCGAAGAGCAGACCAAGGCGATGACGGCCGTGCTGGAGAAGGCCGGCGCCGACGCGCTGACGATGAAGTTCGTCGGCCTGGTGGCGCAGAACCGGCGACTGTTTGCAATTGCCGACATGGCGCGGGACTTCCGCCGCCTGCTGGCCGCGCATCGCGGCGAGATCGCCGCCAGCGTGACCTCGGCTTATGAACTTTCCGACGCCGAAGTCACGGCGATCAAATCGGAACTGTCGGCGGTGATGAAAACCGACGTCGACGTGGAACGCGTGGTCGACCCCGCCATCCTTGGTGGATTGGTGGTCAAGGTCGGCTCGCGCATGGTGGATTCCTCCCTGCGCACCAAGTTGCAGGGCCTGAAACTGGCGATGAAAGGGGCTGAGTGATGGATCTCCGCGCCGCTGAGATTTCCGCGATCCTGAAAGAGCAGATCGCGAACTTCGGCACCGAGGCCGAGGTATCCGAGGTCGGCCAGGTGCTGTCGGTCGGCGACGGCATCGCCCGCGTCTACGGGTTGGACAACGTCCAGGCCGGCGAGATGGTCGAGTTCCCGGGCGGGATCAAGGGCATGGCCCTGAACCTGGAAACCGACAATGTCGGTATCGTGATCTTCGGCGACGACCGCGACATCAAGGAAGGTGACACGGTCAAGCGGACCGGCGACATCGTCGACGTGCCGGTGGGCAAGGGCCTGCT
>CAZVLI010000048.1:0-11422 GCA_964627965.1 uncultured Rhodospirillales bacterium | reverse complement strand
CTTCGCCACCCACTTCGCCGGCTCCCAGTAGGTCACGCGCGGGTCGGTGATGCCGGCGGTGACCAGCATCGACGGGTAGTGCTGCTCGCGCACATTGTCGTACGGCGAATAGCCGGCGATCCGCTGGAACACTTCCGGGTCGGCGATGGGGTTGCCCCACTCGGGGAACTCCGGCGGGGTCAGCGGCAGGCTGTCGTCGCACATGGTGTTCAGCACGTCGACGAAGGGCACCTCGGCGACGATGCCGGCGAACAGGTCGGGGCGGAGGTTCGCCACCGCGCCCATCAGCATGCCGCCGGCGCTGCCGCCATGGCCGACGATGCGGCCGGCTTTCGTGTAGTCCGCCGCGATCAACGCCTCGGCGCAGGCGATGTAGTCGGTGAAGGTGTTGGTCTTGGCTTCGCGCCGGCCCTCGCGATACCAGCGGTAGCCGCCTTCCATGCCGCCACGGATATGAGCGATGGCGTAGACGAAGCCGCGGTCGACCAGGCTGAACCGGTTGGTGCCGAAGCTGGCCGGCATGGAGATCCCATAGCTGCCGTAGCCGTAGAGCAGCAGTGGCGCGGAACCGTCCAGCACGGCGTCGGCGCGGGTCAGGATCGAGACCGGAATTTCTGTGCCGTCGTCGGCGGTGGCGGTGATCCGGCGGGTGACGTAGGCGGCCGGATCGTGGCCGCTTGGCACCTTCTGGGTCTTGCGCAGCGTGCGCGCGCGGCAGGCCATGTCGTAGTCGAAGACCTGCGCCGGCGTGGTCATCGAGCTGTAGCCGAAGCGCAGCGTGGTGGTGACGTACTCGAAGCCACCGCCGAGGTTGAGGTCGTAGGCTTCCTCGTCGAAGGCGATGGCGTACTCGTCGCCGCCCTCCAGTTCGCGCACCACGATGCGCGGCAGGGCGTTCTGCACCTCCAGGCGGACCAGGAAGCGCTCGAACAGATCGTAGCCGCGGATGAGGCATCCGGGCCGGTGCGGCACCAGGTCAGTCCAGTTCTCGCGGCCCGGGTCGGCGAGCGGCGCGGTGACCAGCTTGTAGTCCTCGCAGTCGTCGGCGTTGGTCTTGATGATCAGGCGGTCGCCGTGATGCTCGACGTCGTACTCGATGCCCTCGGTGCGCTCGGCGACGACGCGCGGCGGCGCGGCCGGGTCGTCGGCGTCGACCAGGTAGACCTCGGACGTGTTGCGCTGGTGCGCGTCGATCGACAGGTAGCGGCCGGCGGCCAGCCGCGAGACACCCAGGAAGAAGCCGGGGTCGTCTTCCTTGTAGACCAGTACCGGTTCTTCGTCCGGGCGGTCGACGCGGCGGCGCCAGACCGACGAGGCGCGGTGGTTTTCGTCGACCAGCAGGTAGAACAGCGTCGCGGAGTCGTTGGCCCAGGCGAAGCCGCCGTTGTTACCCTCGATGGCGACGGCCAGGTCCTCGCCGCTTTCCAGGTCGCGGATGCGGATGGTGTAGAGCTCGTTGCCGGCGGTGTCCGATGCCCAGGCGAGCAGGCGGTGGTCCGGGCTGTGCCGTGCGGCGAGGATGCGGAAGAAGTCGGTACCTTCGGCCTGCTTGTCGCCGTCGAGTAGCAGTGTGGCGTCGGCTTCCGGGTCGCCGTCGCGCGGGATGCGGCACCATTGCGGGTGCTGGCCACCCTCACGAAAGCGATTGAAGTAGGCCCACGGTCCATCCGGTGCCGGGACCGAGGCGTCCGCCTCCGGCATCCGCCCGCGCATCTCGCCGACCAATTTCTCCCGCAGGCCCTCGTAGGGCGCGAGTATCGCCTCGGTGTGGGCGTTCTCCGCTTCCAGGTGGGCGCGGATATCGGCACTAAGTTTCGACGGATCTCGCAAAACGTCGCGCCATTCCGGGTCGCGGAGCCAGGCGTAGTCGTCGGTTCGGGATTTGCCGTGGTGCTCGACGGTCTCGGGCCGGCGCTCGGCGACAGGCGGTTTCGGTTGGGTCATCGCGGCGGAGAGTGCCATGCCGGATCGACGATGCCAAACACGCCGGATCGACGATGCCAAACACGCCGGGTCGGCGATGCCAAACCCGCGCGCACGGCGGAAAGCGGCGGCGCCTGGTGGCGCCGCCGCCCCATACCGAGAGCCCGTCGCGCCGGCCGAAACCGGCGCGCGGTGCCTCTTGCTTCCCTCGTCACGGCGCCATCGGCACCGGGTGAGGTGAACTGTCCCGTTACGGGACGGTCCGCTGTATGAGTTGCAGGGAGCGTGCCGAGTGCAGTTACAGCCGTTTAACGGGCAGCGCGCCGGGCAGGACGTCCATTACCAGCGGCAGGCGGCCGATGGTCTCGCCGTCGGCGTCGACCATGATCTTGGCTGGGCCGTCGACCTCGATATGCCGGCCCTGGATTAGCTCGACCTCCGGGTGGGTGACGTGGTGGCCCTCGAACAGCCAGCTCGGCGGCTTCAGCAGCAGGTCCTTCGGTCGGACATCCTTGAACAGCACCAGGTCGAGTAGGCCGTCGTCGATCTTCGCGCCGGGCGCGATCTTCATGCCGCCGCCGGTGGTCTCGGTGATGCAGCCGAGGCCGCTGTGTACCGGGATGGTGGCGTCGAAATGGTCGTCGACGCGGACCGTCAGCGGCGTTGGCTTGTAGCGCAGCGTCACCAGCAGCGTGACGATGTAGTAGCTGAGCTCGGCGCCGAGCTTCTTGATGATCCTGGAGTTGTTGGTGCGGTAGCTGATCTCCGCCGCCGAGCCGACCGAGCCGGCGATGAACACGTGGTGAGTCCGTGGCTTGCCGTCGAAGCCGGTGCAGCGCACCCGGCCCATGTCGATGTGCGCGCGGTTGCCGTTGGCGATGGCGTCGATGGCGCGGTCGCCCTCCAGGATGCCGAGGGCGCGGGCCAGCTCGTTGGCGGTGCCGGCCGGTAGCGGGCAGAGCGTCAGGTCCGGATGTGCCATGGCGTCGCCGTCGAGCAGACCGTTCAGCACCTCGTTCACGGTGCCGTCGCCGCCGACCGCGACCACGGTGTCGTAACCGTCGGCGACGGCCTGGCGGGCGAGTTCGGTGGCGTGGCGCGGGGCGTTGGTGAAGGCGACGTCGTGCTCGCCGACGGCAGCCTCCAGCTTGGCGGCACGAGCCGGCCAGTTCTCGCCCGAGCGGCCCTTGCGCGCCGCCGGGTTGACGATGACTTTGATCCGCACGACGCGGCCTCCCGAGTTTCTTTGTTGCCGGGAGGTTACACCGTCAGCGGTTGCCGAGTCGCCACAGATACAGGCCGGCGGCGACCACCAGCGCGGTGCCGAGCAGCATCGCGGCGTCCGGCAGGTCGTTCCAGATCAGGAAGCCGAACAAGGCCGCCCAGATCAGGGCCGAGTAGCGGTAGGGCGCGACCACGCTGGCGGGGGCGCAGCGGAAGGCCTCGATCTGCAGGTAGTGGGCGCCGGCCAGCGTCGCCCCGGCGCCAAACAGTGCCGGCAGGTCCTCCAGCCGCCACGGCGCCCAGCCGAACGGCAGCGACAGCAGCCCGCCCAGCGACACGATGGCGGTGGAGTAAACCAGGATCGCCAACGACGACTCGCGCGCCGCCAGGTGACGCGTGAGCAGGTCGCGGAAGGCGCCGGTGATGGTGGCGCCGAGCGGCAGCAGGATGGCCCAGTGGATGACGTCGCCGGTGGGCCGCACCATCACGATCACGCCGCAAAAGCCGACCAGGATGGCCAGGCCTCGGCGCGGGCCGATGCGCTCGCCCAGGATCGGGATCGCCAGCAGGGCGGTCACCAGCGGCCCGGTGAAGGTCACCGCGATGGCGCTCGACAGCGGCAGCAGCGACAGGCCGGTGATGAACATGTAGGTGCCGCAGACCAGGATCATCCCGCGCCCGATGACACCGCGATAGTCGTAAACCCGCAATGTCGAGGGTCCGCCGGCCAGCATCACCCAGCCCGCCAGGAAGACCAGCGCCAGCACGCCGCGCGCGAACACCGCCTGACCAACGGCGTAGTGCTCCGTCAGCAGCTTCATCACCGCATCGTTCACGGTCAGCAGCAGGCAGCCGCCGAGCATGCACGCGATGCCCCGGCCGAGCGCGACCTGATGGCCGCGCTGGCCGCCGAAGCGGGCGCGTGGTGGCTGGGTGGCGGTCACGGTGTGCCGTTGGTCTCGTCGTTTGAAGCTCTTGCCTTACACTATGGGCCAGCACCAACACGCACCAGCCCGGAGGCGCCGCCATGACCAGCGACATCATCACATCGGACCGCGTGGCGGTCGTCACTGGCGCCGCCATGGGCATCGGCAAGGCCGCCGCGCTGCACTTTGCCCGGGCCGGGATGACGGTGGTGCTGGCCGACCTGCCGGGCGAGGCGTTGGAGCGGACGGCGGGCGAGGTGGCACAGGCCGGCAACGGCGTGCTGATGGCGCCGACTGACGTCGGCGATCCGGGCCAGGTGGTGGCGCTGCACCAAGGCGCGATGGAACGCTACGGCCGGGTCGACCTGCTGATGAACAACGCGGTGACGCGGCTCGGGCGCGGCTTCGAAGCCGATATCGCCGACTGGCGCAAGGCGATCGACGTGAACCTGTGGGGCGTGATCGAGGCGACGCGGCTGTTCCTGCCGGACATGCTGGCGGCCGGGCGACCGGGGATGATCGTCAACGTCGGCTCCAAGCAGGGCATCACCAACCCGCCGGGGCACCCGATCTACAACATCGCCAAGTCGGCGGTGAAGACCTACACAGAGGCGCTGCAGCACGACCTGCGCGGCCGGGCTGACAATGTAGGACCCGTGACCGCGCATCTGCTGATCCCCGGCTGGACCACGACCGGCACCAACGAGCACAAGCCTGGCGCACGGTCGCGGCGCTGGCGCGCGGCGACTTCTACATCCTGTGCCCGGACGACGAGACCACGACGGAACAGGATCACAAGCGCGTCCTATGGGGCGCGGGCGACATCGTCGAGAACCGCCCGCCGCTGTCGCGCTGGCATCCCGGCTGGGCCGAGGCGGCGAAGGAAGCGTGTTCGTAGCGCCTCAGGGTGTCATGCCGGCCTTCACCAAGCCCTCGCGGTAGTGCTCGATCTCGTCCTGGCGCTTCCAGCGGAAGTTGCGGACGTGGCGGCCGGCGCTCATGCCGGGCAGGAAGGTCTGGAACAGGTCGATGGCGGCGGCCGCCTCATCGTTGCGGCCGAGCTGCGCCAGCGCCGCCGCCTTGCAGCCGATCGCCTGCACATGCATCGGCCACAGCATCAGGCACTGGTTCGACCAGGACAGCGCGGCGTCGTAGTTGCGGAGCTGGTAGTTGGCGAAGCCGGAGATCGCCGCCCAATGGAAGCGGTCCGGGTCGGCATTACCCAGGCGCCAACAGCGCTCGAGGATATCCAGCGCCTCATAGTGGTTGCCGCTGATCCAGTTGGCCAGGCCGAGCGGCGTCGCGGCCCAGGGCGAGTAGGGGTTCATGTCCACGGTGATGCGGCCGTGATGTAGCGCGCCGTCGTGATTGCCGGCGAAGGCGTAGGCTGTGGACAGGACACCGTGCGCCTGGAAGTCGTCGCCGGCAATGGCGACGGCGTGCTCGGCGTCGGCGACCATCTTGTCCCACACTGCCGCCGAACTCTTCACCAGCCGGGCCAGCGCGCCGAAGTAGGTGATCAATGAAGCGAGGTAGTAGGCCGGCGCGAAGTCCGGGTCGCGGGCCCGGATCTCCTCGCACAGGCGCAGCGCCTCGGCATAGTCCTGCGGCGATGGCCGGCGGTAGTGGTAGAGGATGCGGTGGTAGTTGTCCCAGGTCGCAAGGTCGGCGGCCGGACGGTGGTGCGTGCGTTCGATCTCGCTCAGCCGCAGCGTCGGGGCGACGCGGGCGACGATGTTCTCGGTGATGTCGTCCTGCAACGCGAAGATGTCGGTCAGCGCGCGGTCGTACTTCTCCGCCCACATGTGCTGGCCATTGGTGGCATCGATGAGTTGCGCGGTGACCCGGACCCGCTCCGCGGTCTTGCGCACGCTGCCCTCCAGGATATAGCGGGCGTCGAGCTCGGCGGCGATCAGCCGCACGTCGCGCGGCCGATGCTTGTAGGCGAAGCTGGAATTGTGCGCGATCACGCGGATGTTCCGGTTCAACGAGAGCGCGGTGATCAAGTCCTCGGTGACGCCGTCGGTGAAATACTCCTGCGCCGGGTCGTCGGAGATGTTCTCGAAGGGCAGCACCGCGACCGCCGAGGCGAGCGCCTGGCGTTGCCGGACAGCGGCGGGCGAGGGGGGCTGCGGCGCGCTGGCCGGATCGAGGCGCCAGACACCGACCGGCGCGGCGATGTTCTTCAGCGATTGTGGTCCGAGGTCGACCATCGCGGCGTTGATGCCGGAATGCGCAGCGTCGTGCGCGGCGGCTGACAGTACCACGCCGCCGGGCTCCGCCAGTTCCTGCAACCGGGCGGCGACGTTGACGCTGTCGCCGTAGATGTCGTCGCCGTCGATCATGACTTCGCCGACATGCACGCCGATACGGAACTGCATGCGCCGCGAATCCGGTACCGTGGCGTCGCGCTCGGCCATGATGGCCTGCGATTTGAGGCTGGCGTCGACGGCGGCACCGACGGTCGGGTACTCGATCAGCAGCCCGTCGCCCATGCTTTTCACGATGCGGCCACCGTGGCCGAAGATCACCGGTTCGATGGCGTTGCGGTGCGCCTTCAGCGCCGCCAGCGTGGCGTCCTCGTCGGCGCCCATGAGCAGGCTGAAGCCGGCGACGTCGGCGGCGACAATGGCAGCGAGCTTGCGTTCGTGCTGAGGCGCCATGGCGGCAACCGTAGTTGATTGCGGGTCGGGGCTGCACAGCCAAACGGACGCATGGCCAAACATTGACGTGGTGCCCGCAGGCCGCGACGCAACGACCCAAACGCGCCAGCCACATGACCCATTTGAGTGACGCGCGGCCCCGGATTCGGCGGGCGCGGCTGCTTGTTAGAGCGTTCTTACCATGCGGACGGCGCCGGAAACGCCGTGTTCGCCGGCCAGGCGCGGAACACGGACCTCGACGGCGGCTTCCATGCCCTGCGACAGGTAGAAGGCCTGCGCCGGGTTGCTGATCTCGACGTCGAGATGGACCGCGGTGTAGCCGGCGGCCTTCGCCTTGTCGAACGCATGGTGCAGCAGGGCCTTGCCGGCGCCGCCGCCGCGCGCGGTCTCGTCGACGACAAGGTGCTGCACGTACCAGGCGTCGTCCGGGACCGGCTGGATCAGCGGGGCCATCGTCGCGCCGCGCGCGGCCTGTGCCGCCAGTGCGTCGGCCGCGAGGTCGGCGGCGAGGCGCTCGATGGTGTGCGGCCGCTGCTCGTTCTTCTCCGCCTGGGTCATGCCGTGCATCAGGCCGACCGTGGCGCCCTCCCGCCGCGCGACCACCGCCAGGGCATGCGAGAACAGCCCGTTTGGCATCGCCCAGTGCGCGGTCAGGTTGCGGATCGCGGCCTCGCGGCCGCCGAACAGGTAGCCGAGGATCTCCGGCGCGGTGTCGAGCAGCCATTCGCCGACCGGCACGCCCGGTTCGGCGGATGCCGGCTCGATTTCCAGCGGCACGGCCTACGCGGCCCGGGCCGGCAGGCGGTCGCGGTCGTGCGGCTGGTCGAGGATCGCGAGGTCGGGGCCGACGGCGACGATGCGCGTCGGGTTCACCTTCTCGTGGCTGGCGTAGTAGTGCTCCATGATCTTGGGCATATCCACCGTGTAGGCGATGCCGGGCACCTGGTAGAGCTCGCGCGTGTAGTTCATCAGCGCCGGGTATTCGGCGATCTTGCGCCGGTTGCACTTGAAGTGCGTGTGGTAGACCCAGTCGAAGCGGATCAGCGTCGCGAACAGGCGCCAGTCGGCTTCCGTCAGCCGGTCGCCACAGACGTAGCGCTGACCGGCGAGGCGGGCTTCCAGCCAGTCCAGCGTGTCGAACAGTTGCGCGACCGCTTCGTCGTAGGCCTCCTGGCTGGTCGCGAAGCCGCTGCGATAGACGCCATTGTTCAGCGTCTTGTAGACACGGTCGTTGACGGCGTCGATCTCGGCCCGCAGGGCGGCCGGGTAGTAGTCCGTCCTGTCATCCGTGAAGTTGCCGAAGGCGTCGTTCAGCATGCGGATGATCTCCGACGACTCGTTGCTAACGACGGTGTGCTTCTCCTTGTCGAACAGCACCGGCACCGAGCAACGGCCGGAGTATTTCGCATCGGCCGCGAGGTAGACGTCGCGCATGTGTCGGGCGCCGGCGACCGGTTGCGGCTGGTCCTCGTAGAGCTCCCAGCCGTCGTCGCCCATGAACGGCTTCACGAAGGACAGCGAGATCACGTCCTCCAGGCCCTTCAGCGCCCGGAACATGACGGTGCGGTGCGCCCACGGGCAGGCGTGCGCGGCGTAGATGTGGTAGCGCCCGGCGGCGGCCGGGAAGTCGCCGCCCTCGGCCGTGATCCAGTTGCGGAACTGGGTGACGCGGCGCTGGAAGCGGCCGGACTTGTCGGCACCGCTGCCCGCAGGCACGACATGCCAGACGCCATCGATCAGTTCGCCCATGTCGGTCTCCTAGCTCGCGTTGGTGCCCTGGCCGGACAGGTGGAAGAAGCTGCCGCGATGGTCGGACGGCAGTTCGACCTCGCCGACTGTGAGGCGGGCCCGACGCGCCGGCTGGCCACGCACGATGCGGCCCTCGTACTTGTTCGGTAGCGGCGAGGGCGCAAGCGCCACCGCGTCGGCCGCCGTGTAGACCGAGATGTAAAGGCTCCGGCGCCTGGCGGACTGGTTCGGGGCCGAGCCGTGGATCAGCGCCGTGTGCATCAGGCAAACGTCGCCGGCCTTGCCGGTCAGTGGCACCAGCCGTGGCGTCGCCGCTGCCTCGTCCTCCGCGCCAAGCTTGCCGGTGAAGGTGCCGTCCTGCCACAGGCTCTTCTGGCCCTCGCGGTGCGAGCCGGGCACGACCTCCAGGGCACCGTTGTCGTCCATGTCGTCGAGCAGCAGCAGCGCAGTGACGATGTCGTCGTTGCTGTGCGGCGTGTAGGAGAAGTCCTGGTGCAGGCCGACCTTGCTGTCGGTCATCGGTTGCTTGGTGTTGATCTTGGCGTGGTGGAACTTCACGTCCGGGCCGATCAGGTCGGCGACCATGTCGGCCATGGCGGACGCGAACGTCGCGTCCTCGTAGGCGTCGGCGACCTCCTCCGGGTTGTTGACCCGGCGCAGGCGCGGCGCGTCGGCGTTGTGTCCGCGTTCCAGGTCGAAGCGGGTCATGCCGTCCAGCGTCTCGCCCCAGTTCTCGGCATGCTGCCGGCTGTCCTCGACCCAGGCGTCCAGCTGCGCCCGCAGCGCCTCGAGCTGTGCCGGACTGACGCCGCCGGGAACCATGAGATAGCCGTCGCGCCAGAAGGCGTCGATCTGATCTTGCCTCAGAGCCATTGTGTGCCTCGCGTATCGGCCGGCACTGTAGGATAAAGGCGGAAACGAGTCAGCCGAGGGAAGCTGGATGGACTGGAGGGCCTTTCACGACCGGCAATGGGCCGAGCACGAGGCGGTGGCGGCGGCGACGCGCGCGGCGCTGGCCGAGCCGTTCGGCCAGCTGGTCGAGGCGTCGCTCACGTCGCTGAAGGCCGGCGGCAAGCTGATCTTCTTCGGCAATGGCGGCTCGGCGGCCGACGCGCAGCATCTGGCGACCGAGTTGACGGTGCGCTACGACCGCGACCGGGCGGCGATCCCGGCGCTGGCGCTGACGACCGATACGTCGGCGTTGACCGCGATCGGCAACGACTTCGGGTTCGAACGGCTGTTCGCGCGGCAGATCGAGGCGCTGGGACGGGAAGGCGATGTCTGTATCGGCATCTCTACCTCCGGGCGCAGCGCGAACATCACCGCCGGCTTGCGCGAGGCGAAGGCGCGCGGGATGGTGGCGGCGGCGCTGTCGGGCCGCGACGGGGGCGACCTCGTTGGGCTGGCCGATCCGCTGCTGATCGTGCCGTCGGAGGTGACGGCGCGTATCCAGGAAATGCATATCGCCCTGGGCCAGATGCTGTGCGACGCCGTGCAGCGCGGGCTGGGGCTGGTCAAGGACTAGGGAGAAAACGACATGGATCTCGGCATCGCGGGCAAGACCGCCTTCGTCACCGGCGGCAGCCTCGGCATCGGCAAGGCGACGGCGGCGGAACTGGCCAGCAACGGCGTCAACGTCGCCATCGTGGCGCGCGACGCCAACCGGCTGGCGCGGGTCGCGGAGGAACTGTCGTCGAACGACGGCGGCCAAGTGGTCCCGATCGCCGGCGACATGTCGAAGCTGGACGAGATCGAGCGCTGCTTCACCGAGGCGAAGGACAAGCTCGGCACGATCGACATCCTGATCAACAACGCCGGCTCGTCGCCGGCCGGCCGGCTGCAGGACGTGGCGGACGAGGACTGGGTGAAGTCGTTCAACCTCAAGTTCATGGGCTACGTGCGCTGCGCGCGGATCGCGCTGCCCGACATGCGGGCGCAGAAGTGGGGCCGCATCATCAACGTCACCGGCATGGGCGGCGAGATGCCGTCGGCCGGCTACATGCTGGGCGCCTACAATGCCGGCCTGGCGCACTTCACCAACGCGCTGGCGCAGGACGCGGCCAAGGACAACGTCATCGTCGCCGCGATTAGTCCCGGCGCCGTCGACACGCCGCGCTGGCAGACCATGCTGCAACAGACCGCCAAGGCCACGGGCAAGACTGTCGACGAGGTTTCCGCGGACCGGTCCACCGGCTTCTCGCTTGGTCGACCGGCCAAGGTGTCGGAGATTTCCGGGCTGGCGGCGTATCTGTGCTCGGAACAGGCCGCCTACATCGCCGGCGCCCAGATCAGCGTCAACGGCGCCACCACGAAGGGCGTCTGACGCGGGCTAGAACCGGGCGCCCCAGGTGACAGTGAAGTCGATCTCGTGCTCGCGTTTGCCGATGTCGCCGTCGGCGTCGAAGTAGGCGAGGTACAGGCCGGTCTTGGGCACGCGCCAGGTGGCGGTGCCGGCGCCATCGGTCGTCAGCACCTTGCGGAACTTGTTGGTGTCGTCGTTCAGGTCCAGCGGCAGCGGAAACACGCCGAAGCGGAACCGGCCGTGCTCCACCTTGGCCTCGTAGTCGACGTAGTAGGTCTGGCCCTCGAACAGCCATAGCGTGTTGAGGCCGAGCTCGAAGCCGGAATTGGTGGCGTAGAGCTTGGTTTCGGTGCTTGAGCGCGTCTCGTAGCCGAGCACGGTGATCAGGCCGGCACCGTATCCCGCGCCAAGCACGACCGCGCCGAGCAGGACGACGGCGATGCCGATAAGCGGGATGCGCATGCCGCCGTTGATGCCGTAAGACGCCAATGTGCCATGGATGGCCATGGCGACAGTCTGCGGCGTCGGGCTTTAGGTTTCCTTACCCCGGCTTGCGGGCGGCGAAGACCTGCTCCATCGAGGTCATGTGGTTGCCGGCCTTGTGCGGATTGCGCGGGGTCAGGTTCATCGCCTTG
>CAZVLI010000047.1:0-11548 GCA_964627965.1 uncultured Rhodospirillales bacterium | reverse complement strand
CCCTGTTCGCCGGCAGCCGCGACTCCGGCTTCCCCCACGCCCTCCCCGCTGTCCCGGCTCCTCGCGATCATGCGACCCGACCGGCAGGACCTCTGGGCGGGGGTGATCTTCTCGGCATTCATCGGCGCCATGCGCGCCATGTTGCCGAAGCGATTGAAGAAATCGTCCTCCGGCCCGAACACGATCGACGGCCGAACGATCGACGCGGCGGGATAGGCCTCGCGTACCATCGCTTCGCCGGCTGCCTTGGAGCGCCCGTATTTCGCCGGCGATTCCGGATCCGAACCGATTGCCGAGACGTGCAGCAACCGGTCCACGCCGACCGCCGCGGCCGCCTTGGCGACGCGGGCGGGCCCGTTCACGTGCACCGCAGCGTAGGACTGGCTGCCCGATTCGTAGAGCACGCCGACGGAGATCACCACGGCATCGGCGCCATCGACCGCGCGCTCGACCGAGGCCTGGTGCCGTAGGTTGGCCTGGACCGGCACCACCTGACCGACGTCGCCCATCGGCTTGCAGAAGGCCGCCGCCTCGGGATCGCGCACCGCGACGCGCACCCGCGCGCCCTCGGCCGCCAGCCTGCGCACCAGGTAGCGCCCGACAAACCCGGAACCGCCGAAAACCGTGACCAGCCGTTGCGCCATGACGCGCACCTCTCCCACAACGCCTGACGGCTATATACGGGCTGGCGGAAGGCGGGCGCAACCGCTGGCGTGGCATCGCGAGCCCGCGCAAGGGTATCTTTAACCGGCGCCATGCGAGGACTGCCGTAGCCGCTCGCGGCGCCACGCCGCGTCGTCCGTTCGCCCGCCAAAGGGAGCGCCTGAGCTTTGTCCGATCCGGAGCCCTTCCTCGACCGCGCCGCGCGCCGGTTGCGCCGCGACGGCTGGCTGGTCAGCAAGTCGATGCGTCAGCGACTGGCGCGCCTCGGCAATCCGTCGATGCCGAAGCTGACCGTCTTCGTGGCCGGCCTGCAGCGTTCGGGCACCAACATGCTGATGGACGCCTACGAGCGCAGCCCGGAGACCGACGTCTATCACGAGTCCGACACGCGGGCCTTCCGGGAGTATCAGCTGCGCGAGGTGCCGGTGCTGCGTCGGCTGGTGGACGGTTCGCCGGCGCGGGTGGTGGTGGTCAAGGCGCTGCTCGACGGGGAACGCGTGCGCGCCCTGATGGACGAGTTCGCGCCGGCCAAGGCGATCTGGATGTTTCGCCACTTCAGCGACGTGATCAATTCCAACATGGTCAATTGGCGCGGCGGGCGGAACCAGATCGAGGACATCGTACGCGACCGCAACGCCGGCGACTGGCGCGGACGCGGCATGACCGACGAGACCCACGAGATGGTCAAGCGTCACTTCAAGCCGGGCATGAACGACGCCTCGGCGCTGGCGCTGTTCTACGTCTACCGGCACCAGTTGTTCTTCGACCAGGCGCTGGAGAGCGACCCCAGGGTGTGCCTGATGAACTACGAGGAACTGGTCTCCACGCCGGACCAGGCGATTCCGGAGGTCGCCGCCTTCTCGGACCTGCAGCTCAATCCGCGGATGTGGTCACACATCCACGCGCGGTCGATCAATCGCGCTCCCAGCCCGGAAGTGAGCGAGGACATCGCCGAACTGGCCGAGGCGATGTACCAGCGCCTGCTCGCCGCGCGGCGCGACAAGGCCGGCCAAAGCCAGGCCGCCTGACGGTTATCTTCCGGCTTCGCTTGACACGGTTCCGGCCAGTGCAGTATCGAAGCCGCCGCACCCAGCCCAGGTGGCGGAATTGGCAGACGCGCTAGCTTCAGGTGCTAGTGGGGGTAACCCCGTGGAAGTTCGAGTCTTCTCCTGGGCACCATTCTTTCGGCAAGGGAGCACCGCCCGTTGAGCGTCACGCTGCATCAGGGCGACCTGCCCGCCGACGTGGACTTCGGTGCCTCCGTCGCCATCGATTCCGAGACCATGGGGCTGAAGCCGCATCGCGACCGGCTTTGCCTGGTGCAGCTGTCGTCCGGCGACGGCACCGTGCACCTGGTGCAGTTCAAGGGCGGCATCTACGACGCACCGAACCTGGCCCGGCTGCTGACCGATCCGAAGGTGGAGAAGCTGTTCCACTTCGCGCGTTTCGACGTCGCCGTGCTGCAGCATTCCCTCGGCGTGACCACCGCGCCGATCTACTGCACCAAGATCGCCTCCAAGCTGGTCCGCACCTACACCGACCGGCACGGCCTGAAGGATCTGTGCCGGGAGCTGCTCAACATCGACATGTCGAAGCAGCAGCAGTCGTCGGACTGGGGCGCGGATACGCTCACCGACGAGCAGCTCGCTTACGCCGGTTCCGACGTGCTGCACCTGCACAAGCTACGCGATCGGCTGCACGCGATGCTGGAGCGCGAGGGCCGCGTCGACATGGCGCGCGCCTGCTTCGAATTCCTGCCGACCCGCGCCGCGCTCGACCTCGGCGGCTGGGACGACATGGACATCTTCGCGCACTAACCCATCGCTAACCGCGCGCGGGCAGACTGTCCGCATGGCGAGAAACGTCACCAAGCAGCGCGGCAGCGTCGGCCTCTTCGTCTTCGCCTGCTGGTTCTTCTTCGTGATGTTTGGCGGCCGGGCCGCGACGGCGGTGCTGTTCGGCGAATACACCGGCAACCGCGGCAACACTACGCGCTTCGCCGACGAGCCGGGCGAGTTCGTCGTCATGGTTGTGTTCATGGCGCTGCTGGCGGCGCTGTTCGGGGCTCTTGCGGGCTACATGTCCTGGAAAATGTGGACCCAGCGCGACAAAGGGCGGTCAAGCTGATGCCGCACGAGTATCCGCAGTGGCGCACGCTGTCGCCCGGCAAGCGCGCGGTGATCTGTGCCGGGATGGCCGGCTGCCTGTTCTGGATGGCGACGGACGCGCTGTCCGCCGCCGAGTCGTCGATGACGATGGTGGCCGCCGGCTACGGGCTCAGTGCGGCCTGCGCCGCGACGTCCGCCTATCAGGCGCTGCGCTGGCTGCTCGGCGCTCGCTAGGTCGTTTCGTTCATTAGGCGGTGGTTTACCGCCGCCGGCGTAGGATTTCCGCCATGCGCGCGCCCCTGATCCTCGCCGTCGTCGCCGGCCTGCTGTTCTGGTCCGCCACCGAGGCCGTGATCACCGGCACGTACACCAACCGCTGGATCGACTACACCCTGGCCGAGCAGCCGGGCTGGTTCATGTTGTCGGTGGCGATGTACTACGGCTTCGGGCTGCTCTGTCTCGGCATCGCCGCCTTCAAGACCTTCCGCTAGCGACGGAACGGCGACCGCCGGTCCGTTTTACGCAGGAATCCGGGGCCTAAGGGTTTGACCCGCGTGGCGCTTTCATCGATACTGCCGCCGATGGGCCCAGTTGGCACGATTTTCGCTTGACAGCGACAACGGCGCCGGCAGACACAACGCACGAAGAAGCAAAACAGGCGATCCGACACGAGCCGATGACTGGCGACGCGGAACCGGCAAACCAACTCGACGACGACCCGACCGTTCGCGACCTGACGGCCGCGACGCGCGTGCTGCGCCTGGAGGCAGAGGGCCTGACGGCGCTGGCCGACCGGCTGGGCGACGATTTCGTGCGCGCGGTGGACGTCCTGACCCGGCTGGAGGGCAAGCTCGTCGTCACCGGCATGGGCAAGTCGGGGCACATCGCCAACAAGCTCGCCGCCACCCTGTCCTCGACCGGCACGCCGGCGCACTACGTGCACCCCGGCGAGGCCAGCCATGGCGATCTCGGCATGATCTCGGCCGACGACGGCGTGCTGGCGCTGTCGAACTCCGGCAACACCGCCGAACTCACCGACCTCATCGCCTATACCCGGCTGCGGCGCCTGCCGCTGATCGCCATGGTCGGCCGCGACGGCAGCGCGCTGGGCGAGGCCGCCGACGTCACACTGGTGCTGCCGACCGTTGCCGAGGCCTGCCCGCTGGGCCTGGCGCCGACGACCTCGACGACGATGATGCTGGGGCTGGGCGACGCGCTCGCCGTGGCGGTGATGGAGCGGCGCGGGTTTTCCGCCGACCAGTTCCAGGTGCTGCACCCCGGCGGCCGACTCGGACGGCTGTTCGTGAAGGTCGAGGACGTGATGGCGACCGGCGCCGACCTGCCGCTGGTCGACCCTGGCACGGCGATGGGCGAAGCCCTGCTGGTGATGACCGAGAAGCGCTACGGCTGCGTCGGCATCGTCGAGGACGGCCGGCTGGCCGGGATCATCACCGACGGCGACCTGCGCCGGCATATGGACCGGAGCCTTCTGAGCAAGACCGCCGGCGAGTTGATGACGCGCGGACCGAAGACCATCCGGCCGAAGGCGCTCGCCGCCGAGGCGCTGGGCTTCATGAACGCCAACCTGATCAGCGGGCTGTTCGTGGTCGAGGGCGACGAACTGCTCGGCATCGTCGACATGCACGCGATCCTGCGGGCGGGCATCGCATGAGCGCCGCCGGGGCGGCCACGCCGGGGCAGCGGCAACACCACGGCTATGCGCCGCGTACTGGCGCCGTGGGCGCGAACCTGCGCCGCTATGGCCGTTTCGTCGGCCTGGCCAAGTGGCTGCTGCTCGCCGTCGCCATGCTGCTGGTGGCGGTGGTTCTGGCCTGGCCCGGCGCCTTCACCAATCGAGGCGGTTTCCAGCTCGGCTTCGCCAGCCTGGAGAACGTCGACGGCAGCCTGACGATGCTCAACCCACGCTACACCGGCACCGACGATGCCGGCCGGCCGTTCGTCATCACCGCCGCGTCGGCACAGCAGGACGAGCTCGACCAGCAGCGCGTGACAATGCATACGCTGCAGGCCGACGTGACCATGACCGACGGCATGTGGCTGTCGCTCAGTGCCGAGAGCGGGCTCTACGACCGCACCCATCAGACGCTGCGCCTGGACGGGCCGATCGATATCTTCTCCGACCGCGGCTACGAGTTTCACGGCACCGGCGCGAATGTCGACCTGGCGGCGGGTATCGCGGTCACCGACCAGCCGGTGCAGGGCCACGGGCCGTTCGGCGAGTTGCGGGCCGACCGCATGACGGTCAAGCAGCGCGGCCAGTATCTACTGTTCGAGGGCGACGTGCGCACCAAGCTGCTGCCCCGGAAGGACCGCTCGTGAGACGGCTGGCGGCGATGATCCTCTCGGCCGTCATGCTGGCCGCGCCGGCGGCGGCGCAGTCGACCAAGGACCTGCTCGATTCCGACCAGCCGATCGAGATCAACGCCGACAGCCTGGAAGTGCAGCAGGACCAGCAGCTGGCCGTCTTCCGCGGCAATGTCGATGCCACGCAGGGCCGCATCAAGCTGAAGGCCAACGAGCTGCGCGTGCACTACGCCGATGGCGAGAGCGGCGGGGCGGATGGGCTGACCGGCTCGATCCGGCGTATCGACGCGGTCGGCGACGTGTTCATCTGGTCGCCGACGGAGACCGCGCAGGGCGACCTCGGCGTCTACGACGTCGGCGCCAAGCAGATCACGCTGACCGGTGCGGTGGTGCTGACGCGCGGCGAGAACGTGCTGCGCGGCAAGCGGCTGGTGATGAACACCGCGACCGGGGTATCGCGCATGGATGCCGGCGGCGGCCGGGTGAAGGGCCTGTTCGTGCCGCCGAAGAAGAGCCAGTCGCAATGAGCGACAAGCCGACGACAGAGACCGCCGGCAAGGACGGCCACGAGGATGGCGCGGCCAGCGAGGGGCCGCGGCTCGTCGCCGCCAGCACCGGCCTGTCGGTGGCCAATATCGGCAAGCAGTTCAAGAAGCGGCCGGTGCTGCGCGACGTCAGCCTGACCGTGCAGCGTGGCGAGGCGGTCGGCCTGCTGGGCCCGAACGGCGCCGGCAAGACCACCTGCTTCTACATCATCGTCGGCCTGATCGACGCCGACTACGGTCAGATCAGCCTGGACGGCGAGGACATCACCGACCTGCCGATGTACCGCCGCGCCCGGCTCGGCATCGGCTACCTGCCGCAGGAAGCGTCGATCTTCCGTGGCCTCAACGTGGAGAACAACATCCGCGCGGTGCTGGAAGTGGTCGAGCCGGATCGGGAACGACGCGAGGCGACGCTGGACGACCTGCTGGCCGAGTTTTCCATCTCACACCTGCGCCGCACGCCGGCGCTGGCGCTATCGGGCGGCGAGCGGCGGCGGGTCGAGGTGGCCCGCGCCCTGGCCTCGCGCCCCAGCTTCATCCTCCTGGACGAGCCGCTGGCCGGCATCGATCCGATCGCGCTCGGCGAGATCCGCGACCTGGTGAAACACCTGAAGGACCGCGGCGTCGGCGTCTGCATCACGGACCATAACGTCCGCGAGACGCTCGATATCATCGACCGGGCTTACATCCTGCACGAGGGCCGTGTGCTGATGCAGGGGGCGCCCAAGGAGATCGTCGCGCACGAAGGCGTGCGCCGCGTCTACCTTGGTGAAAGGTTTAGCCTCTAAAGCTTAGGCACAGACAACAAGGAACCCTTCGTCCGCCGATGGCCATGTCGCCGAAATTGGAGCTCCGCCAGAGCCAGTCTCTGGTCATGACGCCGCAGTTGCAGCAGGCGATCAAGCTGCTGCAGCTGTCGAACCTGGAGCTGTCCAACTACGTCGAGCAGGAACTGGAGCGCAATCCGCTGCTCGAGCGCGACGAGCGCCCCGAGGCGCCGGTCGACGGCGAACGTCCGGACCCGGAGGTCGCCACCCGCAACCGCGACGACGGCATCAACGACGACGGCACGCGCGGCGATCCGGCGGCGGTCGAGGTCGACACGGTCAGCACGCCGACCGGCGCCGATTCCACCGGCGAATCCAACCCGCTCGATACCGACTATTCGAACAACTACGACGCCGGCTCGAATTCCGACGGCGGCAGCCTCGGCGCCGAGATGGGGCTGGGCAACTGGCAGGGGCGCGGCGGCAGCTTCGATTCCGACGAGTTCGGCATCGAGCAGACCGTCTCGGAGGACCTCACGCTCGGCGAGCACCTGACGGCGCAGCTGCAGGTCGCGATTCCGGATGCGGTGCCGCGGATGATCGGCGCCTACCTGATCGAGAGCCTGGACGAGGCCGGCTACGTCACCGAGCCGCTGGACCAGATCGCCGAGAAGCTCGGCATCGCCGAAGACGACGTGTTCGCCGTGCTGCGGGTGATCCAGGGCTTCGATCCGACCGGCGTCGGCGCCCGCGACCTGAAGGAATGTATCGCGCTGCAGCTCAGGGAGATGGACCGGCTCGACCCGTTCATGGAGGTGTTCCTGGAGCACCTCGACCTGCTCGCCAAGCACGACCTTGAGGGCCTGGCGAAGGCCTGCGGTGGCGACATGGACGACGTGCGCTCGATGATCGCCGACCTGCGCACCTGTAATCCCAAGCCCGGGCTCAGCTTCGCCAGCGACATCGCACAGACCGTGGTGCCGGACGTGTTCGTGCGCGAGAACCCGGACGGCGGCTGGACCATCGAGCTGAACTCGGAAACCCTGCCGCGGGTGCTGGTCAACTCGCGCTACTACTCGAAGGTCGCCAAGCAGGCGCGTTCCAAGGACGACCGCGCCTACATGACCGAGTGCATGAACAACGCCAACTGGCTGGTGAAGTCGCTGGACCAGCGGGCGCGCACGATCCTGAAGGTCTCGACCGAGATCGTGCGCCAGCAGGACGCGTTCTTCGCCCACGGCGTGGCGCACCTGCGGCCGCTCAACCTGCGCGCCATCGCCGAGGCGATCAGCATGCACGAGAGCACCGTGAGCCGCGTCACCGCGAACAAGTACATGGCCACGCCGCGCGGCATCTTCGAGCTGAAGTACTTCTTCAGTTCCGCCATCGCCTCGGCCGAGGCCGGCGGCGACGCGCATTCCGCCGAGGCCGTGCGGCACAAGATCCGCGAACTGATCGATGCGGAAACCGCCGACGAGGTGATGTCGGACGACAAGCTGGTCGACGTCCTGAAGAAATCCGGCATCGACATCGCCCGGCGCACCGTCGCCAAGTACCGCGAGGCGATGAACATCCCCTCCTCGGTGCAACGCCGCCGCCGCATGAAGATGTCGATCGACGCCTGATCCGGCCTGCGCGTATCGCGGTTGACATGGCCACGGGCGGCTCATATTTTCCGCCCCCTGTCTGGCCCGGCGAGCCATAACATCCGCTGCCGGCCCGACGCGTGATACTCCCGGTCGCGGGCTTGCCGAAGAGGTGCCCGGGACGGGTCGCGGCAGACCAGAACCGACCGCGTACGGCTATCCTCGGCTGATCGGATCGAACCCAAAACCAGCATGCGAATCCAAGTTACCGGCAAGCAGATCGATATCGGCGCGCCCCTGAAGCAGCGCATCGAACAGCGCCTCAATGACGGCGTGGCAAAATATTTCGGCTCCGGAATTGACGCCCATGTCGGCTTCGCGCCGGACGCCGCGCAGGTCCGCGCCGACTGTTCGGTGCATATCGGGCACGGCATCCACGTGCAGAGCCATGCGCTGGCCGACGACGCCGAGCACAGCTTCGAAACCGCCTGCGACCGGCTGGAGAAGCGGCTTCGCCGCTACAAACGCCGGCTGCGCGACCATCACAGCAAATCTCGCGGCGCTGTCGCGCCGGAGCCGGCGCCGAGCTACGTGCTGGCCCCGGAGCCGGAGGACGCGGTCGAGCCGGAGGGCGAATTCCAGCCTGTCGTGGTCGCGGAGAGCACGACCGACATCCACCGCCTCACCGTCGGCGAGGCGGTCATGCGGCTTGACCTGTCGGACGCCCCGGTGGTGGTGTTCCGCAACGCCGGCAACGACCGGCCGAACGTGGTCTATCGTCGCGGCGACGGTCACATCGGCTGGATCGACTTGCCCGAGGCCGGCACCAAAGGCGAGGCATAGCGATATGGAAATCGCCGAACTGCTCAACGAACACGGCGTCGTGCCGACCCTGAAGGTCGGCTCCAAGAAGCAGGCGCTGCAGGAGCTGGCGCACCGGGCGGCGGCGCTCACCGGCCTGGAAGAGCGGCGCATCTTCGACGTGCTGCTGGAACGCGAGCGGCTCGGCACCACCGGCGTCGGCCACGGCATCGCCATCCCGCACGGCAAGCTGGCGGAGCTGCAGCAGCTGCACGGCCTGTTCGCGCGGCTGAACGGCGCGATCGACTTCGACGCCATCGACGACGAGCCGGTCGACCTGATTTTCATGCTGCTGGCGCCGGAATCGGCCGGCGCCGATCACCTGAAGGCGCTGGCCCGGATCAGCCGGCTGCTGCGTGACGAGGCGGTCTGCGCCAAGCTGCGCAGCCTGGATCAGGCCGAGACCATCTATGCCGTGCTGACCGATCCGGCCGGCGCCGGCGAAACGGGCGGCAACGGCAGCAATGGCAGCGGCAACGGCCACTCGGCCTCCTAGCGCGTACCTGATCGCGGCGCTGCTGCTGGCGGCGTCGGCCGGCGGCGCCGCGGCGGCACCGCCCCAGCTTGGCTTGCCGATCGACTGCCGGCCGGGGCTGGACTGCTACGTACAGAACTACGTCGACATCGACCCGACCCTGGCGGCGCGCGACTTCACCTGCGGACCGCTCAGCTACAACGGCCATCGCGGCACCGACATCCGGCTGTTCGACCGTTCCGACCTGGACCGCGACGTCGCGGTGCTGGCCCCGGCGGCCGGCGTGATCGCCGCCGTCCGCGACGGCGAGCCCGATCTCGGCCGCGGCTTCGACGGCGCGACGCGAGGCCGGGAGTGCGGCAACGCAGTGCGCATCGACCACGGGGACGGCTGGCAGTCGTTGCTCTGCCATCTGCGCGAGGATTCCATCGTGGTCTGGAAGGGTATGCGGGTGGAGGCCGGCGAGCCGGTCGGTCGCGTCGGCCTGTCCGGCGCAACCGAGTTTCCACACGTGCACCTGACCGTGCTGCACGAGAAGGCGGTGATCGACCCCTTCACCGGTCGCGTCGTCGATCCGAAGAGCGACGTGGCGACCTGCGGCACCGACACCACCAAAGGCCTCTGGGCGCCCGGGATCGCAGAGCAGCTCGCCTATCGGCCGAGCGGTCTGCTCGGCGCCGGCTTCGCCGATCGGGGGCCGAGCAAGGACGATCTCAAGGCCGGGCACATGCGCGACGTGGCGATGCCGGCCGACCCGGCGGCGATGGTGTTCTGGGGCAAGGTATTCGGGCTGCGCACCGGCGACGTGGAACGGGTCGAGATCGTTGCCCCGGACGGCAACATCCTGGCCCAGACTGAGGCCACGGCGACCAAGAACCGAGCTACCGCCTACCGTTATGTCGGCAAGCGCCGCCCCGGAAAGGGCTGGCCGGCCGGCCGCTACCTCGGCATCTACACGCTGAGCCGCGACGGTCAGGCCGTCGTCCGGGCCGAGAAGGAACTGGTGCTGGAGTAGCCGGTGGCTCAGTGGACGCTGAGCGGCTCCAGTTCATGCTGCACGCAGGCGGCCATCGCCGTGGCGCGGTCGGCGAAGACGCCGATCTGGGTGCCGTCGGCGGCGTGGATGGCGAACAGCGGCTGGCCGTCGACCAGCACCGGGCGGACATAGGCGATCTGTTCCGCACCCAGCGCCGCCATCGCGGCCGGGCTCATCTGGCGCAGGTCATGGGTGTTCAGCATGGTACGTGTCCCTTCCAACAAGCGGACGTTGCTGGCGCCATAGCGCCAACCCTTCGGGTTGCTCGCGTCCTGTTGGGCGCGAGCGGGTGCGCGCAACAGCACGCGCCCCACTTCATCGTTGCTCACGTCCTGTTGGGCGCGAGCGGGTCATCAACTCTTGGCGACGTCGATGGTCTTGCCGTCGGCGGCTTGGGTCTTGCCGTCGCGGATCTCGATGGTGCGGGTGACCACGGCCGGCTCGGGCCGGACCAGGTCGATGTTCAGCAGCCCGTTGTCGAGGTCGGCGCCGGCGATCTCGATCCCCTCGGCGAGCACGAACGCGCGCCGGAACTGCCGTGCGGCGATGCCGCGATGCAGGTACTGGCGATTCGGATCGTCGGTCTGCTTGCCCCGGATGATGAGCTGGTTGTCCTCGGCCAGGACCTCCAGGTCGTCGCGCGCGAAGCCGGCGACCGCCAGCGTGATGCGCAGGCCGTTGTCGCCGATCTGCTCGATATTGTAGGGCGGGTAGCCGTCGCTGGCCGATTTCGCGACCCGGTCGAGCACGCGCTCGAAATGGTCGAAACCCAGCAGATGTGGGTTGTTGAACGTCGAAACGCGGGTCATCCGCGAGACCTCCTCATGGTTGAGCAAGGCATACGCCGTCGTCGGGCCCGGCACGCCAGCGCCCGCGACGCCTAGGATGTAATCACCCGGCCGCCCCGATCAAGAGTCTCGTTGACTCTATGTTCTCTCTTTGTTCCGATCCTGGGTGCAAGTTTCAGGGCGTGAGTATCGGGGTATGACCTATGAGCACGACGACGACGTTGTCCATGCTGGCGGTGGCCGGGCGGCTGGTGGAGGCCTGGTGCCCGCATTGCGGCCGGGCGCGCACGCTGCAGCCCGGCCCGCTGATCGAGCGGCTGGGCGCCAGCCTGCCGGTGCCGCAGGTCGGCCGGCACCTGAAATGCAGCCGCTGCGGCGGCCGCGCCTGCGAGAC
>CAZVLI010000046.1:0-11642 GCA_964627965.1 uncultured Rhodospirillales bacterium | reverse complement strand
CAACCTGTCGGCCCAGAACCGCAACAGTGCCTCGATGGCGTGGCCCAGACGCGCTTCGCCAGCAACCCGGCCAATGGCTCGTTCACCATACGACGCCAGCACATGCAGCACCGTGATGTCGTCTGGGTCTCGTAGCTCCGGCCGTTGTCGCCCGGCCGACCTCAGCCAGCGCGCGAAGAACGCTTCAGCTTCTCCACGATCTCGCGTGCCCGTTGACCGCTGTCGTTGCCGGCCGGTAGCGGCGTCGTGGAAGACGATCTCCCAGATACCGGTGACCTTGTGGCGTCGAAGTCTTGGTGGCTCGATGTGTCGCGGCATTCGGTGTCCTCAAGGAAGGCGTCGAGTTGGTCTTGTCGAAGCACGATGCGCTTCCCGACCCGCTTTGACGGAAGGCCGTCTCGGCGAAGCTTGGCGATCGTCGACGGCGTCACCCAGGACATCCCGTGCACGTTCCGGAGACGATCGACCGCCTGGTCAATGGTGAGGAAGGTTGGTCGCGGCGCCTCCGCGCTAGTTTCGTCGTCCACACCACGCTCCGATGCTGTTGTTGTCGAGGTCGACATGTACCCGGCGCTGCCGCTGGCCTACACCGGCGGCAGAACGAGGCGCACGCCTCAGGAGATGCGACCCTGACCGGCTGTGGTTGGTGGCGACAACAGCTCTTCCGAGCTACCAAAGAGGGTGCCCACAAGCGACGTCACATCGATGCAGCCTCGATGCATCACCCAGCCGAGTAAGCGCTTGGAAAGCGCAGCCCCCATGTCGGCGGCGTCTTCGTCGCACTCGCTGCCCATTTCTAGGTCGAAGAGCGTGACCAGCAGCGCCAAGGCGATAGCTGCGTCGCAGTCGGTGACGATTCGAGCCTCTATCGCCATCTCCGCCACCGCGGTTAGGACCGCCGTCTGCGCGCTATCCATGTCGGTGGCGCACCTTTCGGCTGCGTCGTGGCTTCTGGTCCGGCACGCCGCCAGCGCGGCGGCATCAGCGGCCATTGCATCGACGTCGAGGGCCCGCAGTCGTGTAGCGAACGCGCTCATGGTGGGCGCCGGTCCGGGTCGGGTAGTTGGTAGCGGCATCATGTTTCATTCCTTCCGAAGTGATGGAGACGGGACCGGCCGCTGTCCGCTACCAACGCCGGTCCCAGAAGCATTAAACGACCTCTCAGCGGTCTACATGCATATTTGGCGGTCTTTTTGATGATCAAGAAGGTGACCGATAAACGAAACAATATTGCGTCGAGCGGTCTTCGGTCCTACCTTCGAAGCATGACGCCAGCACAGTGCAGAGCCGGGCGCGCGTTGCTCGCGTGGACCCAGAGGGAGCTAGCCGAGGCCGCTGGCGTCTCGGATGTGACAGTGCGCAAGTTCGAGGGCGACCGGCGATCGCCGCATGCCGGCTCGCTGGAGCTACTGCGCCAGGCCTTCGAACGTGCTGGAGTGGTGATGATCGAGGCCGACAGTGACGGCGGTGCCGGCGTGCGCTTCGTCCAGCCGCGGTCGTAACAGCCGACAGGGTCGCCCGACGCCAGGCCAAGAGGGCGCTGAATATCGTCCGGGCGCTTGAGGCGGCAGAAGAGCGACTCTTTCTACAACTGAGGGTCGCCATCGATCATCAGGCCCTAGTTGCCGAACTGGTTGCGGCTGGCGAGCTCACACCGCGGCTGCGCAGGAAGCTTGCGGCCACGGCGAAGGTGCGCGGCGGCGATGTCGCCGGCTTGGCCGAATTCGTCGACGCACTTGGTCAGGTACAGCGGCTCAAGTGGGCGGAGATCGATCGACAGCCCAGCGGCCGCGCATGGTGGGATCAGCTATCGGTATCGGAGAAGGTCGAAGCCGCTCAGCGCATTGACAAGAACGGCTTCGATTACGAGGAACGCTAGGCCGGTTGCCGCCGTCGACCGCGCACGTACGCGTTTTCCACAAGCAGGTTGGTTGCTCTAAAGACCTGCCAGTCCGGCTGGCCAGCAATCGGCGAAATCTGCGAAGTGTTGCCCTGATGTTGCCCTCGAGGGCACATCAAGTGGCTCACGACCCGCGGAATCTTCCTAAGCGTTTGAAAAAGGTGGCTCCCCGGGCCGGACTCGAACCAGCGACCCAGCGGTTAACAGCCGCTTGCTCTACCAACTGAGCTACCGGGGATCAGCCGGGCGCGGTAATAGCATCGCCGGGGACGAGATGAAAGCCTTCTTCGTCCGTTTCTCGCTCAAAGCGATGCGAAGGCCTGAAGGCCCAGGCGCAGGCGTGGCGATAACGCCAGAAAGCGGCAGCCGACGCGATCGCCGTCGGTCCAGATCACCTCCACCAGCACGTCGCCGGCAATGCTGCCGGACGGATCGCGCACCACGGCGCTCAGCCGTTCGCCCGGCGCCACCGCACGGTGCAGTCCGACGAGGCCGAAACCCGCCAGGGACCAGTCGACGCTGTGATAGCTGTGCTGCTCCAGGTCGACCTGAATCGACTGGCGGCTCAGGCGGCGCTTGCCGCGGCGGTCCAGTTGCGCCAGCGGTGGCGGGGCGAAGCGGGTTGCGAGCATCGAGTTACACCTAAGACTTTGTTAACCATAGCTTTCCATCTGAAGTGGGGTGCCTCGGGGCGATGGCCAGTGGCGGCAATCACAGGGGAAGGCTGCGCGCGGGGAGCTGGCGGCGACGAATCGCGAGGATGCCGCGGCCATGGCGCCAGGCCGTTGGCGGCGCCCTGGTGCTTGGCGGCGTCTTCGGCTTTCTGCCGGTGGTCGGGTTCTGGATGCTGCCGCTTGGCCTGGTCGTTCTGTCCCAGGATTCCGCGCGACTCAGGCGTTGGCGACGCCGTGTGACGATCTGGTGGTACCGGCGGTGACTGCCGTCACTGCGGCTGACGTCAATGGCGGCTAAATCATCTCGTAACAGGCCCGAGGACATATTGGGCCACCGCCAACGAGTACTTGGGATGCTTCTGGAAACCTTCTACGTCGGCCGTCAGGGCGCCTACCGCAGTGTCGCGGCAGCTTCGGCTTGCGAGCCGGACGACGACGTGATCCTGATCGATGCGCCCGCCGGGGCGAACCGCCTGTGGCGGCTCGACAGGGAAGGCGACCATCGGCCCTACGTCACCGCCGACTGGGCGATGGCTTGGAAGTTGGCGGCTGCCGACGCGCGGCGGATCAGGCCGCTCGACGTCGTCGGCTAGACCGGCCTAGGACACTTCCCGCGACGGCATCAGGCGATACTCACCCGCGTCTGCCGGCTCCGGATTGCTGCGGCGGTCCGGCCCGTCGAAGTGGCGCTGCTTGTGCCGGCGATTGGGCCCGAAGAAGGTCGGCGTCTGCACGAACTGGCGCGGATTCTCGATCAGCCTGACGAAGGTCCGGTACACCGCATTCAGCGACACTGGCTTGGCGATGGTGTAGTCGGCGCCCTTGTCGCGTCCCTGCTTCACCAGCCCCTGATCGGCGTGGCCTGTCAATAAAACCAATGGGATAAAGCGCAAAGCTGATTCCGATTGTCGGGTCAGCTGGACGAACTCCAGGCCGTTGATCGGGTCCATCATCCAGTCGACGAAGACGATATCGGGCTGCCAGTTCTCCAGGTCGGCGAAGGCATCGGCGGGGTTGGTGAAGCCGTGCACGTCCTTCACCAGCATGGAGTTCAGGATCGTCTTGATGATCTGCTGCATGTACTGGTTGTCGTCGACAACCATCACGCTCAGCACAGAGAAGTCGTAACGCCTGTTCATTCTCTCGACGGTCCGTGACGGCATACGCGGGCAGGCGCGCGCGCCGGTTCCCTGCGTCCCCATGGTCGCGGGACGCGGTTAACATCAGGTTTGTGCTGATCGCCAAATCTTCAAATCCCGGTAAGCACTTAATTCTAAAGTGCGGAAACACGCGACAGGGCCTGCCGGCGAGGACGGATGCGACGGCGATACGACCTATCCAACCTGTCGGTGCTGGCGGTGGACGACAGCCAGCACATGCTCAGGGTGCTGCGCACCATGCTGACCAGCATGGGCGTGTCGGACGTTCGCACGTTCGACGACCCGGAACATGCTCTGGCCGACCTTCGCCTGAAGGCGCCGGATATCGTGTTCACGGACTGGGTGATGGCGCCGATCGACGGCGGCCGGTTCATCCGCGCGGTGCGCGACGAGCCGGGGCAGGTTCGGTTCGTCCCGGTCGTCGTCCTGACCGCGCACGCTAGCCACATGATGGTTGGCCGGGCGCGCGACCATGGCGCCGACTACACGCTCTGCAAGCCGGTCTCGATCGAGCACCTTTATCGTGCCTTCGCGCATCTGCTGAAAGGCGATCGGAGTTTCGTGCAGATCGGCGAGTATTTCGGGCCGGATCGCCGCCGCAAGGCACGCCCGTTCGAGTTCTCCGAGCGTCGGCTGCACGAGCCGGAAGCGCAGGATCTGGCGGATGCGGCGGAATGAGGCGGGGAAATGGAGGCGCGGACCGGAATCGAACCGGTGTTTACGGATTTGCAGTCCGCTGGATAACCACTCTCCCACCGCGCCGGTGGGTTCGGCCGCGCGCGGCCGCCACGGCAATCACATAGTCGAGCCCGGCCCGGCGGTCAACGCGGCATGCGGCGCGGCCCGCGTCGAAGTGGTTTACCCTCGGCCAATCCAGGGCTTATAAGCCTAGTCACGGTCTCGGAAGCGGCCCTAGCGAGGAATGCGGCGGTAATGAGCGATCTCAGCGGCGAGCGGCGCGTGAGCATGGTCAATGGGCAGATCCGGCCCAACTCCATGAGCGACGAGCGGGTGGCGCAGGCCATGCTGGCCGTCCCGCGCGAGTTGTTCGTGCCCAAAGGGCTGCGTGGCGTCGCCTATGTCGACGAGGACATTCCGGTCGGCAACGGTCGCTACCTGATGGAGCCGCGGGTGCTGGCGCGGATGCTGCAGGCTGCGGAGATCGAGCCGGACAACGTGGTGCTCGATGTCGGTTGCGCGACCGGCTACTCGACCGCCGTGCTGGCACGACTGGCCGGTTCCGTGGTGGCGATCGAGAGCGACGAGGAACTCGCGAACAGGGCCCAGGCGCTGATCGCGGAACTTTCGATCGACAACGCGGCGGTGGTCGTCGATCCGCTCGCCGACGGTTATGCCGAGCAGGCGCCCTACGACGTGATCCTGATCGGCGGCGCGGTTGAGGTGGTCCCGTCGGTGCTGAGCGAGCAGCTCGCCGAGGGCGGGCGCATGATCCTGGTCAAGCGCGAGCGTGGCGTTGGCGTCGCGTGGCTATACCGGCGTGACGACGGCGTGGTCTCCGGGCGCGAGCTGTTCGACGCCCAGGTCATGCCGTTGCCCGGTTTCGAGCGGCCGGCCGAGTTCGTCTTCTAAGGGCGACGGATCGGCCAAGTCCTTGTCGTTCAAGCAAGAGCAACAATCTAAGAGACGTGGGCGCTCCGGTGCCGCGGCGAGAGGGATGGGCATGCGAGCGGTGATCTTGGCGGGTCTGGTTGGTGGCGGCATGGTCGCGCTGACCGGGTCGGCGTCGGCGGTGACGCTGTACGAGGCGTTGGCGCGGGCCTACCAGGGAAACCCGACGCTGGGGGCGCAGCGGGCCTTCGTTCGTGCGGTCGACGAGAACGGGCCGCAGGCGCTGGCCGGCGGGCGGCCGACCATCTCGGTGAACGGCTCCGTCGCCAAGCAGTACAGCAAGATTCAGAACTTCCCGGATCGCGACAGCACCCCCGGCACCGTTGCCCTGCAGTTGACCCAGCCGGTTTATCGCGGCGGGCGCACGGTTGCGTCCACGGAGCAGGCGGAGAAGCAAGTGCTGGCGGCGCGCGAGGGGCTGCGCGCGGTCGAGCAACAGGTGCTGCTGGACGCCATCACCGCCTATCTCAACATGCTTCGCGACCAGGCCCGCGTGCAGCTCCAGGCCAACAACGAGGCCGTGCTGCGCCGGCAGCTGGAGGCGAGCCAGGACCGCTTCGACGTTGGTGAGGTGACCCGTACCGACGTGGCGCAGTCGCAAGCTCGCCTGGCCCGTGCGATCTCCGATCGGTCCGCGGCGGAAGGCGATCTGGAGCAGAGCCGCGCCACCTATCTACGATTGGTCGGCAGCCAGGCGATCGAGTTGCAGCCGGCGCCGCCGCTGCCGCCGCTGCCCGGTTCGCTGGAGCAGGCGATCCAGATTTCCAACCAGCAAAACCCGAGCCTGTCGCAGAGCCGCTACAACGAGGAGGCGCAGGGCCATGCCGTGCGCGTCGCGGTCGGCAACCTGTTGCCGACGGTGAACCTCGTCGGCAGTGCGTCGCGCACCCGCGACTTCGACGAGAGCAGCAACACGTTGAACAGCTCGACCGCGGGATCGGAGTCGGTGTCGGCTCAGGTCTCGGTGCCGCTGTACCAGGCCGGCGGTGTCTCGGCGCAGATCCGCCAGGCCAAGCAGACCCACAGCCAGCGCCGGATCGAGATCGAGGAAACCCGCCGCCAGGTCGAGGAAGCTACGATCCAGGCCTGGGAAACGCTGGTTGCCGCGCGCCAGGTGATCCTTTCCACCCGCGAGCAGGTCACGGCCAACGAGATCGCGCTCGAGGGCGTGATCCAGGAAAACGCGGTCGGTTCGCGCACCACGTTGGACGTGCTCGATGCCGAGCAGGAACTACTCGATTCGCAGGTCGCGCTCGTGATCGCGGAGCGCAACGAGTATGTCGCCGGCTTCCAGCTTCTGGCCGCGGTCGGCGGCTTGACCGCCGAGACCCTGAGCCTCGACGTGCAGCTATACGACGCCACGCGCCACTATGAGGCGGTTCGCAACAAGTGGTGGGGCTGGCGGATCGAGGGCGAAGGCAACTAACGCGCGGCGCGGCAACGGCTTGGCTGGCATTTATTGTGACAGTGGCTTAGGGTGCTTCGTCGCGTGCGGCGCACCACGAGATTCTGGATATGAGTGACGCCAAGGCCCAGCAAGAACCGACCATGGAGGAGATTCTCGCCTCCATCAGGCGGATCATCTCCGAGGACGACAAGCCGGCCGAAGAGGGCGGCGAGGACGTCGCGGAGGAGGCTGCCGACGAGGGCGAGTCGGAATCGGTCGGGCAGGATGCCATCGACGACATCTTCGACCAGGTGGACGACGAGCCCGAAGCGGAACCCGAGCCCGAGCCTGAGCCGGAAGATGACGACGACGAAGAGGTGCTGGAACTGACCGAGGTAGTCGGTGACGACCTCGATCTCGAGGCGGCGCCGGAGCCGGAAGAGGACGTCTTCGCCGAACCGGAACCGGATATCCAGTTCGAGCCGGAACCGGAGCCGTTTGTCGAGCCGGAGCCGGAACCCGCACCGGCGCTGGCGGCGGCCCATGCCGGACTGGTATCGGACCCGACCGCGACGTCGGCGACCTCAGCCTTCGCACAGCTTGCCGGTGCCCGCGCCCAGACCCAGGGCATGCCGATGGGGCAGGCCAATAGGACGCTGGAGGATCTGGTGAAGGAGCTGTTGCGGCCGATGCTCAAGGAATGGCTGGACCGGCACCTTCCGCCTCTCGTAGAGCGGCTGGTAGAGCGCGAGATCGCCAAGCTGGCCGGGCAAGCCGACGAGAAGTAGCCCGCCCGGCGCCCACCGCAGACCTCCCGACGCGCCCCGCGCGGTGCGCGAACAGAACATCGAAGAGACCCGTCATGCTGGACAAGACGTTTCGCCCGCAGGACGTTGAACAACGCCTGTACGACACCTGGGAAGACTCGGGCACCTTTGCCTGCGGTCAACGCGGCAATGCCACGCCCTACACTATCGTGATCCCGCCGCCGAATGTGACCGGCAGCCTGCACATGGGCCACGCGCTCAACAACACGCTGCAGGACATTGTGATCCGTCGCCAGCGCATGGCCGGCCGCGACGTGCTGTGGCAGCCCGGCACCGATCATGCCGGCATCGCCACGCAGATGGTGGTCGAGCGCAACCTCGAGGCCGAAGGCATCAAGCGCACCGACATGGGCCGCGACGCCTTCGTCGAGAAGGTCTGGGAGTGGAAGGGCGAGTCCGGCGGCGTCATCACCAACCAGCTTCGCCGGCTGGGCGCCTCGTGCGACTGGCGCCGCGAACGCTTCACCATGGACGACGGCCTGAGCCACGCCGTCCGCAAGGTGTTCGTCGACCTGTACCGCGACAACCTGATCTACAAGGACAAGCGGCTGGTCAACTGGGACCCGAAGCTGCGGACGGCGATCTCGGACCTGGAGGTGCAGCCGACCGAGGTGAAGGGCCACCTCTGGCACTTCAAGTACCCGATCGAGGGTGAGGACGACCGCTACATCGTCGTCGCCACGACCCGTCCGGAGACCATGCTCGGCGACACCGCCGTCGCGGTTCATCCCGACGACGACCGCTACAAGGACCTCGTCGGCAAGCACGCCGTGCTGCCGCTGGTCGGTCGCAAGATCAGAATCGTCGCCGACGACTACGCCGACCCGGAGCAGGGCTCGGGCGCGGTGAAGATCACGCCGGCGCACGACTTCAACGACTTCGAGGTCGGCCGCCGGCACGACCTGGAGATGATCAACATCTTCACCGACACCGCGCATCTGAACGACGAGGTGCCGGAGAAATACCGCGGTCTGGAGCGGTTCGAGGCGCGCAAGCGGATCGTCGCCGACTTGGACGAGCTTGGCCTGGTCGAGCAGATCGAGGACTACGTTCACACGGTCCCCTACGGCGACCGTGGCGGCGTGCCGATCGAGCCGTACCTGACCGAGCAGTGGTACGCGGATGCCGCGACGCTGGCGAAGCCGGCGATCGAGGCGGTCGAGACCGGCAAGACCCGGATCGTGCCGGAGCAGTGGACCAAGACCTACTTCGACTGGATGCGGAACATCCAGCCGTGGTGCATCTCGCGCCAGCTCTGGTGGGGCCATCAGATCCCGGCGTGGTATGGCCCGGACGAGAAGATCTTCGTCGCCATGAGCGAGGAAGAGGCGCAGGCTGAGGCCGACGCGCACTACGGCAAGCCGACCGAGCTGCGCCGCGACGCCGACGTGCTCGACACGTGGTTCAGTTCAGCCCTGTGGCCGTTCTCGACCCTCGGCTGGCCCGAGCAGACGCCGGAGCTGGAGCGCTACTATCCGACCGACCTGCTGGTCACCGGCTTCGACATCCTGTTCTTCTGGGTCGCCCGGATGATGATGATGGGCCTGCGCTTCATGGGGGAAGTGCCGTTCCACACCGTCTACATCCACGGCATCGTGCGCGACGAGAAGGGCGCGAAGATGTCGAAGTCCAAGGGCAACGTCGTCGACCCGCTGGAGTTGATGGACGAGTTCGGCGCCGACGCGCTGCGCTTCACGATGGCGGCGCTGGCGACGCCGGGCCGCGACGTGAAGCCGGCCAAGGCCCGCATCGAGGGTTACCGCAACTTCGCCACCAAGCTGTGGAACGCGGCGCGTTTCGCGGAGATGAACGAGTGCGTGGCGCCGCCGACGCAGCCGGCGCCAACCTTGACCCTGAACCGCTGGATCGTCGGCGCGCTGGCCCGGACCGCTAGCCAGGTCGCCAAGGGCATCGACGAGTATCGCTTCGACGAGGCGGCGGCGGCGGTCTACCACTTCGTCTGGGGCACCTACTGCGACTGGTACCTTGAGCTGATCAAGCCGGTGCTGCAGGGGCCCGACGGCCCCGAGAAGGACGAGACCCGTGCCACGGCGGCGTGGGTGCTGGAGCAGATGCTGCACCTGCTGCATCCGTTCATGCCGTTCGTGACCGAGGAACTGTGGCAGCGCACCGGCACCCGCAGCCAGATGCTGGCGCTCAGCGACTGGCCGGAATTCGAGGACAGCGTGCGCGACCCCGCCGCCGAGGCCGAGATCGACTGGCTGGTCAGACTGGTCAGCGAGGTGCGCTCCGATCGCGCCGAGATGCGCGTGCCGGCGGGCGCGAAGATCCCGTTGCTGCTGATCGGCGGTGGCGCGGAGACCAAGGCGCGGCTCGAAACCCATCGCGACGTGATCATGCGGCTGGCGCGACTGGAGAGCGCCGAGATTGCCGACGCGGCACCGGCGGGTTCGGCCCAGGTGGTGCTGGAGGATGTCACGGTCGCGCTGCCGCTGGCCGACATCATCGACCTTGGCGAGGAACGGGCGCGGCTCGGCAAGGAGCTGGACAAGATCGCCGCCGACGTGAAGCGGATGACCGCCAAGCTGGCCAACCCGCAGTTCACCGAGAAGGCGCCGGAGGAAATCGTGGAGGGCCAGCGCGAGCGCCTGGCCGAAGCGCAGGCGACACAAGCGCGACTGGTCGAGGCACTCGGCCGGCTCGGCGCGTAGGGAGGAGTAGAGCGAGATGGATACCAAGACGTTCGACAAGAGCAAGCTGCCGAGCCGTCATGTCACCGAGGGCTACGAGCGGGCGCCGCACCGGTCGTACTACTACGCCATGGGGATGACCGAGGAGGACATCCACAAGCCGCTGGTCGGCGTGGCGACGACCTGGAACGAGGCGGCGCCGTGCAACATCGCGCTGGCGCGCCAGGCCCAGGTGGTGAAGACCGGCGTGAAGGCCGCTGGCGGTAGCCCGCGCGAGTTCACCACCATCACCGTCACCGACGGCATCGCCATGGGTCACCAGGGAATGAAGTCGTCGCTGGCCAGCCGCGATGCCATCGCCGACACGGTCGAACTGACCATGCGCGGGCACTGCTACGACGCGCTGGTCGGCTTGGCTGGCTGCGACAAATCCCTGCCCGGCATGATGATGGCGATGGCGCGCCTGAACGTGCCGTCCGTGTTCCTCTACGGCGGCTCGATCCTGCCCGGCAAGTTCCGCGACAAGGACGTCACCGTCGTCGACGTGTTCGAGGGCGTGGGCCAGGTCGCGGCCGGCAACTGGTCCGAAGAGGACCTGCACGAGCTCGAATGCGTCGCCTGCCCGTCGGCCGGTTCCTGCGGCGGCCAGTTCACCGCGAATACGATGGCCACGGTATCGGAGGCGATCGGCCTGGCGCTGCCGTATTCGGGCAGCGCGCCGGCGCCGTACGAGACCCGCGACAAGTATGCCGAGCTGTCCGGCGAGGCAGTGATGAACCTGCTGGCGCACAACATCCGTCCGCGCGACATCATCACCAAGGCGTCGTTGCGCAATGCCGCCATCGTCGTTGCCGCCTCGGGCGGCTCGACCAATGCCGGTCTGCACCTGCCGGCGCTGGCGCACGAGGCCGGCATCGACTTCGACATGGACGACGTGGTGAAGATCTTCCGCGAGACGCCGTACATCGCCGACATGAAGCCGGGCGGCAAGTACGTCGCCAAGGACCTGTACGATGTCGGCGGTATCCCGATCCTGATCAAGGCGCTGCTCGACGGCGGCTACTTGGACGGCGACTGCATCACCGTCACCGGCAAGACGCTGGCGGAGAACATGAAGGACGTGGTCTTCCCGGAGGACCAGGACGTCGTCTATCCGACCAGCCGGCCGATCACCCCGACGGGCGGCGTCGTCGGCCTGAAGGGCAATCTCGCGCCGGACGGCGCCATCGTGAAGGTCGCCGGCATGGCGCGCTCGCGCCACGTCGGCCCGGCGCGCTGTTTCGACAGCGAGGAGGAGTGTTTCGCCGCCGTACAGGCCAAGGCCTACATGGAGGGCGAGGTGCTGGTGATCCGCTACGAGGGGCCGAAGGGCGGCCCCGGCATGCGCGAGATGCTGAGCCCGACCGCGGCCATC
>CAZVLI010000045.1:11062-11783 GCA_964627965.1 uncultured Rhodospirillales bacterium | reverse complement strand
CCCACACACGCTGGCCCGCGCGCGCGATCTTGGCCTCGACGTCGGCGCCATGCTGGCCGGCAACGACACCTACCGGCTGTTCCAGGCACTCGACGACCTGGTGCTCACGGGACCGACGCACACCAACGTGAACGACTTCCGGGCCGTGCTGGTAACCGCCACATCGCGCGACTAACATCGCGCCATGCGAAGGCACCGAAGCACCAAGATCCTGGCCACGCTGGGCCCCGCCAGCGACGGTACGGCGATGATCCGCGAGCTGGTCGAGGCCGGCGCCGATGCCTTTCGCCTCAACTTCAGCCACGGCTCGCACGACGACCACCGCAAGCGCTACCAGGCAATCCGGCGCGTCGAGAAGACGCTGGGCCAGCCGATCGCGGTGCTGGCCGACCTGCAGGGCCCGAAGATCCGCGTCGGCACCGTTCGCGACGGCGAGGTGCAGCTCACCGCCGGCCGCAAGCTGAAGCTGGTGCTCGGCAAGGAGATCGGCGACGCCAACAAGGTCTGCCTCCCGCACCCGGAGGTCTTCGCCGCGCTCGACACCGACATGTCCGTGTTGCTCGACGACGGCAAGGTACGGCTGCGGGTGCTGAGGTGCGGACCCGATTTCGCCGACACCGAGGTCGTGGTCGGCGGCCCGTTGCGCGACCGCAAGGGCGTGAACCTGCCCGAGGCGACACTGCCCGTCGGCGCCTTGTCGGATAAGGACCGCGCCGACCTC
>CAZVLI010000045.1:0-11033 GCA_964627965.1 uncultured Rhodospirillales bacterium | reverse complement strand
CCGACCTCGCCTTCGCGCTCAAGCTCGGCGTCGATTGGCTGGCGCTGAGCTTCGTGCAGCGGCCCGACGACATCGCCGAGGCGCGCAAGCTGGCCGGCCACGAGATCGCACTGATGGCGAAGATCGAGAAGCCGCAGGCGGTGGAGCGGATCGACGAGATCCTGGACCTGTCCGACGGCCTGATGGTCGCGCGCGGCGACCTGGGCGTGGAAGTGCCGTTGCAGGACGTCCCGGTGCTGCAGAAGCGCCTGGTGGCGAAGACGCGCGCCGCCGGTAAGCCGGTGGTGATCGCCACGCAGATGCTGGAGAGCATGATTTCCGCGCCGGCGCCGACCCGCGCCGAGGTATCCGACGTCGCCACCGCCGTCTATGACGGCGCCGACGCGGTGATGCTCTCCGCCGAGACCGCCGCCGGTCAGCATCCCGTCGCCGCCGTGACGGTGATGAACGACGTCGCCGAGAAGGTCGAGAGCGACCCCACCTACCGCGAGATCATGGATGCCGAGCACGCCGACCCGGAGGGCACGGCGGCCGACGCGATCACCGCCGCGGCGCGCCAGGTCGCGGAAACCATCGGCGCGGCCGCGATCGCCTGCTACACCACGTCCGGCTCCACCGCCCTGCGCGCCTCCCGCGAACGTCCGCGCGTCCCGATCCTGGTTCTGACCCCGAAACTGGCGACCGCACGACGCCTGGCGCTGGCCTGGGGCCTGCACTGCGTCGAAACCGAAGACGCCCATAATTTCAAGGACATGGTCGACCGCGCCTGCGATGTCGCCAAGCACTCCGCACTTGGACGCGACGGCCAGCGGCTGGTCATCACCGCCGGCGTGCCCTTCGGAACCCCCGGCGCCACCAACATCCTGCGCATCGCCTGGATCGACAACGACTAGGCCAAGACGACGCGCGTTGCCGATAGTGCGGGCTTTCACCCCAGATTAACCGCTTTCGCCGTACCAATTCAGGGCGGAGCGAGTTTCAGTACGGATCGAGTACGGCGATCGGCGCGAATGGCGACGGCAGCAACTAAATCAGCAAGCGGCGGCTTGCTCTCGCGCCTGCACGCCTGGTGGGAGGGCTACGACGCCGAGGCCGAGCGCGTGCTCGCCGATCTCGGCGAAAGCCCGGCGGTCGTCGAGGAACTCAGCCTCGACGCCGAAGAAGGCGGCGACAGCGAAGACACGGCCCGGGTCTGGACCGAGGAACGGATTGCCGCGGTGCAGCTCGTCTGCGGCGAAGGCAGTTCCCTGCCCGGCGGCGAGAAGTTCGCCGTCAGCGCCGTCAAGCCGCTCGGCCTGAACGAGACCATGAGCGTACTGGTCTGCGGCGCCCAGCTCGGCCTGTTCGCCCGCGTAATCGCGCGCGACACCGGCGCCTGGGTCGACGGCCTCGAACCCGACCCGATGCTGGCCGAAGCCGCGGCGTTGCTGTCGCAGAAGGCCAACCTGTCGAAGAAAGCCGCGATCGCCGCCAAGACCATCGACGAGGCCAAGATCAAGGACGGATCGCGCGACGCCGTGATCTCGGTCGAGGCCTTGCATCGCGCGCCCGATCGCGACGCCGAACTGAGCGCCATCAGCCGGGTTCTCAAGCCCGGTGCGCAGTTCCTGTTCGTCGACTTCGTCCTGAAGAGCGACACCCCGTCGACGCCCGCCATCGACCTATGGCGCGCCTACGAACCCTCGCCGCCGAGCATCGACAGCGTCGCCAGCATCCGCAAATCCATGAAGCAACGTGACATGAAGGTTCGTGTCACCGCGGACATCACCGAAGACTACTGCGCCAGCCTGACCCAGGGGCTGCAAGGCATGGCCAAGCAGTTGGTGAAGCATCCGCCGGAATCGGCCATGCATGTCGCCCTGTTGCGCGAGGTGCACTACTGGGGCCGCCGGCTAGCCGTGCTGCAGGCCGGCGATGTCGGCGTCGTGCGCATGATCGCGATGCGCAACAAGGACTGACGCGCGAACCACGACGCTGGCGTTGACAGGCTGGGGTCCGCCCCATATGTTGCGCGGCCGTTGCCGAGAAGCCGGGGCGAATAGCCATGAAAGTCGTGAACTCTCTGAAGTCGATCAAGAGCCGCCACCGGCAGTGCCGCATCGTGCGCCGCAAGGGCCGCGTCTACGTGATCAACAAGACCAACCGCCGCTTCAAGGCGCGCCAGGGCTGACCGCGGTTCCTGAGATTCGATCTCAGGAAAGAGCCATAATAGCCTGTTTGGCATAACATTCGAGGCCTGATTTGAGCCGACCCACCGGTCGGCTCTTCGCATTTCTTGCGACCTGGGATAGCGTGGCAATATTTCCACGGTATGCCGGAGCGCCGCCATGAAGATGCCCGCACCCGACGAGAAGGCGATCGCCCAGCGGGCCGGCCTGATCGACGATCTGCGCGCCATCGTGCCCGGCGAGGGCGTGATCGCCGACGAGGCGGCGATGCGGGTCTACGAGAGTGACGGGCTGACCGCCTATCGCCAGATGCCGCTGGTGGTGGTGCTGCCGGAGACGGTGCAGCAGGTCTCCGAAATCCTGAAACTCTGCGCGCGGCGCGCCATCAAGGTGGTGCCGCGCGGCGCCGGAACGTCGCTCAGCGGCGGCGCCCTGCCCCTGGCCGACGGCATCATTCTCGGCCTCGGCAAGTTCAACAAAATCCTGGAAGTCGACTTTGAGAATCGCTGTGCGCGGGTGCAGCCCGGCGTGACCAATCTCGGCATTTCGACGGCGGTCGCGCACGCCGGATTCTACTACGCGCCCGATCCCTCCTCGCAGATCGCCTGCACCATCGGCGGCAACGTGGCGGAGAATTCCGGCGGCGTGCATTGCCTGAAATACGGCCTGACGACCAACAACATCATGGGCCTGGAAGTCGTGCTGATGTCGGGCGAGGTGCTGCGTCTCGGCGGCAAGCACCTGGACGCCGAGGGTTACGACCTGCTGGGCGTGCTGACCGGCTCGGAGGGCCTGCTCGGCGTCGTCACCGAGGTCACCGTGCGCCTGCTGAAGAAGCCGGAGACGGCCCGCGCGCTGTTGCTCGGTTTCCCGTCCAGCGAGGCGGCGGGCTCGTGCGTGGCCGCGATCATCGCCGCCGGCATCATCCCGGCCGGCATCGAGATGATGGACCGCGACGCCATCCACGCCGCCGAAGCGTTCTGCGGCGCCGGCTATCCGCTCGACGTCGAGGCCCTGCTGATCGCCGAACTCGACGGTCCCCAGGCCGAGGTCGACCATCTGATCGGCCAGGTGAAGGGCATCGCGGAAGACTGCGGCGCGGTCTCGCTGCGCATCTCGGAGAGCGAGGAGGAGCGCCTGCAGTTCTGGGCCGGCCGCAAGGCCGCCTTCCCCGCCGTTGGCCGCATCAGCCCCGACTACTACTGCATGGACGGCACCATCCCGCGCAAGAAGCTGCCCGAAGTGCTGCGCCGCATGGCCGAGCTGTCGAGCCACTACGGCCTGCGCGTCGCCAACGTGTTCCACGCCGGGGACGGCAACCTGCACCCGCTGATCCTCTACGACGCCAACGAGCCGGGCGAGCTAGAGAAGGCGGAGGACTTCGGGTCCGACATTCTCAAGCTGTGCGTCGAGGTCGGTGGCGTGCTCACCGGCGAACACGGCGTCGGCGTCGAGAAGCGCGACCTGATGGAGACCATGTTCTCCGAGACCGACCTGAACCAGCAGCAGCGGCTGAAGTGCGCTTTCGACCCCGACGGCTACCTGAACCCGGGCAAGGTCTTCCCGACACTGCACCGCTGCGCCGAACTCGGCCGCATGCACGTCCATGCCGGCCAGATCCCCTTCCCGGAGCTGCCGCGCTTCTGATGTCCGAAAGCTGGCGACCCGACAATACCGACCAGGTGACCGAGGCGATCCGCTGGGCGGTGGCCGAGGAGACGCCCGTCGACCTGTGCGGCGCCGGCACCAAGGCCGGCCTCGGCTATCCCGGCCAAGCGGCGCATCGCATCGACCTGTCGGGCTTGAGCGGTGTGAAGCTCTACGAGCCGGACGAGCTGGTGTTGAGCGCCATGGTCGGCACGCCAATGGCGGAAATCGAGGGCCTGCTGGCGCAGAACCGGCAGCAACTCGCATTCGAGCCCCCGGACTTCGGCCCGCTCTACGGCGGCGATCCGGACCGACAGACCCTGGGTGGCGTGCTCGCCGCGAACCTCGCCGGCCCGCGGCGGATCAAGGCCGGCGCGGCCCGCGATCACTTCCTCGGCGTCCACGCGGTTACCGGCCGGGGCGAGCTGATCAAGTCCGGCGGCCGGGTGGTGAAGAACGTCACCGGTTACGACCTGTGCAAGCTGCTGGCCGGCAGCCACGGCACGCTCGCCGCGATGACCGAGGTGACGGTGAAGGTCCTCCCCGCCCCGGAGAAGAGCCGCACCGTGCTGGTCTTCGGCCTGGACGACGAGACCGCGATCCGCGCCCTGAGCCAGGCCGGCGGCAGCCCGCACGAAGTTTCCGGCCTCGCTCACCTGCCGGCCGATGCGGCGGCGAAGTCCACCGTCGGCTACGTGCGCGACGCCGACGGTGCCGTGACCGCGATCCGTATCGAGGGCCCGGGCCCGTCGGTCGAGCATCGGTGCAACGCCTTGAAGGACGAGCTCGGCGGCTTCGGCGCGGTGGAGGAACTGCACAGCCACAACACCGCGACCTTGTGGCGCGAGATCCGCGACGTGAAGCCGCTGCTCGACCTCGACGGCATGGCGCTGTGGAAACTGTCGGTGACGCCGATGCGCGGCCCGTCGGTCGTCGCCGCGCTGCCCGGTGCCCGCCTCTACGACTGGGCCGGCGGCCTGATCTGGCTGGCCACGCCGCCGGAGACGTCCAGCGAAGCAATCCGCGCCGCCGTTGGCGCGGAAGGCCACGCCACGCTGATGCGCGCCGACGACGCCGTGCGCGCGGCGGCGGAGATATTCCAGCCGCAACCCGCGCCCCTCGCCGCGCTCACCACCCGCGTGAAGGACAGTTTCGACCCGCACCGCGTCCTCAACCGCGGCCGCATGTACCGCGAGCTGTAGCCATGCAGACCAACTTCTCCCTGGCGCAACTCGCCGACGCCGACATCGCGGAAGCCAACTCGATCCTGCGCAAGTGCGTGCACTGCGGCTTCTGCACCGCGACCTGCCCGACCTACGTGGAACTGGGCGACGAGCTCGACAGCCCGCGCGGCCGCATCTACCTGATCAAGAACATGCTGGAGGCGGACGCGCCAGCCACCGAGGAAGTGGTGACGCACGTCGACCGCTGCCTGTCGTGCCTGTCCTGCATGACCACCTGCCCGTCCGGCGTGCACTACATGCATCTCGTCGATCACGCTCGCCGGCACGTCGAGGAAACCTACCAGCGCCCGTTCGCCGACCGCTGGCTGCGCAACCTGCTCGCGCTGGTGCTGCCTCGCCCGGAGCTGTTCCGCCTGGCGCTGATCGGCGCGATGCTCGGCCGGCCGTTCCGCGGCCTGATGCCAGCGCGGCTGAAGGCGATGCTCGACGTCGCGCCGTCCGGCCTGCCGCAACGGTCCCCGACCGACGAGCCGGCGGTACATGCCGCGTCGGGCGAGAAGCGGATGCGCGTAGCGCTGCTCACCGGCTGCGCCCAGAAGGTGCTGGCGCCCAGCATCAACGAAGCGACGATCCGGCTGCTGACCCGCCACGGCTGCGAGGTCGTGGTGGCGAAGGGCGCCGGCTGCTGCGGCTCGCTGACCCACCACATGGGGCGTGAGGACGACGCCCTCGCCGCCGCCAAGGCCAACATCGCCGCCTGGACCGACGCCAACGTCGACGCCGTGGTGATCAACGCATCGGGCTGCGGTACTACGGTGAAGGACTATGGCTTCATGCTGCGCGAGGACGGCGCCTGGGCCGAGCGCGCCGCCGCCATCGCCGACAAGACCAGGGACATTTCCGAGTTGATGGCCGACCTCGGCCTGCAAGCGCCGAAGCGCGAGACCGGCCAGCGCGTCACATACCATGCCGCCTGCTCGCTGCAACACGGTCAGCGCGTGCGCAACGCGCCGAAGGACTTGCTGACGAAGGCAGGTTTCACCGTCGTCGAGCCAGGCGAGAGCCACCTGTGCTGCGGCTCGGCCGGCACCTACAACCTGCTGCAACCGGAGATCGCCGGGCGGCTGAAGACGCGCAAACTCGCCAACCTGGCGGCGACAGAACCGGACCTCATCGCCACCGGCAACATCGGTTGCCAGATGCAGATTGGCTCCGGCGCCGACGTGCCGGTGGTGCACACGGTGGAGTTGCTGGACTGGGCCACTGGCGGCCCGACGCCCAAAGCGCTGCACGGGATTGTGTAGCGCCGACGCTTGTTGCCTGCGCGCCCCGCGCACTATCCTTTTCCCATGCGAAACCTGATGGCGATCTGTTTCGGCGTGCTGCTGCTGGCGGCGACGCCGGCGCGCGCCGACCAGACCGACCCGCGCCTGCCCGAACTGTTCGACAAGCTGGCCGCCGCCGGCGAAGGCCCGGAGTCGGAGCAACTGGCGCAGGCGATCTGGTCGATCTGGCTCGATTCCGGGAGCGACACCGTCGATCTGCTGATGCAGCGCTCGGTCCGCGCCATGCAGGCCCGGCGCATGGACGAGGCGCTGGGTCTGCTCACTACGATCGTCGAGCTGAAGCCCGACTATGCCGAGGGCTGGAACAAGCGCGCGACGGTGCTGTACCTGATCGGCCGGTTCGAGGCCTCGCTGAAGGACTGCGACAAGGTGCTGGAGCTGGAACCGCGCCACTTCGGCGCGCTCGCCGGCATGGGCATGATCTACAACCAGCTCGACGACGACGAGAAGGCCTACGACGCCTACAAGCGAGCGCTCGCGGTCCACCCGCACATGCCCGGCCCAAAGCAGGAAGTGAAGCGCCTCACCCCCATCGTCGAGGGCGAGCGGATCTAGTCGCCGACGCCGACAGCCGACGCCGGCAGCGGTCGAGACGGCGCGCGACGGACGGCGATCTGGCTCAGGCCGACACTGGCGAGCACGATGACCACGCCCACCGACTGTGGCAGGGTCATCGACTGGTCCAGCACCGCCCAGCCGAGCACCAGCGCCGTCACCGGGCTCATGAATCCCAGCGTCGCGACGACCGACGGCTCGATGCGACCGATACCGCGAAACCAGAGCGCGTAGGCGACCGCCGTGCCGACAAGGCCGAGGAAAACGAAGCCAGCGACATTGCCGGCATCCGGCATCGGCAGCGACGGCTCAAGCCAGAGCGCTAGCGGCAGCAGCAGCAACCCGCCCACCGTGAGCTGCCACGCTGTAAAGGTCAGCAGTGAAACCGGCGGCCGCCATCTCCGGCTCAGCACCGTGCCGGCCGCCATCGACAGCGCGCCGCCCAGTCCGGCCGCGACGCCGATGGCGTCCAGGGTTGCCGCCGGCGTGAGGACCAGTAGCATCACGCCGCCGAGGCCGGCGACGGCGGCGACGATGGACAGCGCGTGGACCGGCGTCTTCAGGATCGCGGCCGCCAGGAAGATGACCATCAGCGGCTGAGCAGCGGCGCACGTCGCCGCCACGCCGCCCGGCAGGCGATACGCGGCAACGAAGAGCAACGGCATGAACAGCGCGATGTTGAGCGCACCCAGCAGCACCACCCTGCCCAACCACGCGCGGCTCGGCAGCTTGCGCACGAACAACAACAGCAGCAGGCCCGCCGGGAGCACGCGCAGCATCGCAACCGTCAACGGATAGCCGGCGGGCAGCAGCTCGGTGGTGACGATGTAGGTGCTGCCCCACACCGCCGGGGCGAAGGCCGTGAGGGCCAGGTCAGTGCCGCGCGCCATGTTGCTCTCCCGCGAATTATCTCGACATCAAGATAACTCCAAATATCTTGACGTCAAGATACCTGCGATCAACAATCCCACATGGACCACGTCGACAGGATCCTCACGCAGTGGCGCAAGGAACGGCCCGACCTCGATGTCGAGCCGATGGGTCTGATCGGCCGAATGCGCCGTCTCTCGCTACACCTCAGCCGCGAGATGGAGAAGACCTGGGCGGCGCACGGCCTCAACGCCGCCAGCTTCGACGTCCTCGCCACGCTGCGTCGATCGGGATCCGATTTCGCCCTCTCGCCGACCGACCTGCTGGCGACGACAATGGTGACGTCCGGCACCATGACCAACCGGATCGATCAGCTCGAAAAAGCCGGCCTCGTACGGCGCATCCCCAACCCCGACGACGGCCGCAGCTTCCTCATTTCGCTGACCGACCGTGGCTTCGAGGTCATCGACGCCGCCATCGCGGAACACGTCGAGACGCAAAAGAACCTGGTGTCCGCCCTGCCGAAGGCGAAACGACGCGAACTCGACGCGTTGCTGAAGGTCTTCCTGGCCCGGTTCGAGGCCGACTGAGGGCGAGCGGACCTGGCCGCCGGGCCTACGGCCGCATGAACGTGTATTCGTCGTCCGGGTCGAGATTGTCGATCACGCCGCGAAGCTCGTTGGCGATCTCGTCCAGCGGCTTGTTCTCGCGGTAGATCTTCACCACGAAGGCCAGCATCGTCCGGGCCACGTCCTCGGCCGGATAGCCGACGCCGCCGGCCTCCGCAACCGCCGCGTCCAGGTGCTTGGAGACGATATCCGAAAGCGACGCCATGGGTTCCTCCTACACGTCCAGCCGATAGGTCTTGCCGTCGCGCACCAGCCGGCCGGCGCTGGGCGTGGCGAAATGGGTTCCGATGATCAGCGTCGGGGTGTCGGCGAAGCGCTCGAACATGGCATGCCGTGTCGCCACCGCGCGTTCAGAGTCGGTATCGACCACGGCCGACCATTCCGGCCGCGCGAACTGACAAGGGTGGTGCAGGAAGTCGCCGGTGATCAGCGCCTGCTCGCCCCTGCTCTCGATCAGCACGCTGACATGGCCCGGCGTGTGACCCGGCGTCGGGATCAGCGACAGGCCCTCGCCGATCCGCTCGTCCATCGCGACGGTCTTCACCAGGCCGGCATCGAAGATCGGCTGCACCGAGTCGGCCATGATCTGCTGCGCGTGCGCGTCGTCCTCGTCGGTCCAGTGCTCGACTTCGCGCTTCGCCATCAGGTAGCGCGCCTGCGGAAAGGTCGGCACCCACTTGCCGTCGACCAGCCGCGTGTTCCACCCGACGTGATCGACGTGCAGATGCGTACACATCACCGCATCGACCGCATCCGGCGCGAAGCCGGCCGCCGACAGGTCGTCCAGGAAGCCGGTCTGCAGCTGGTCCCAGGCTTTGTTGTAGGGCCGCATCTTGTCGTTGCCGACGCAGGTATCGACGACGATCTTCTGTTCCGGCGTCTCGATGCACAGGGCGTGGATGGAGCCGCGCATGCGGCCCTCCTCGTCGGCGAAGTGCGGATACATCCACGGTATCTCGCGCACCCGCTCGCGCGTCGCGTCGGGCAGGATGCGGGTCATGCCGCCGGTGGCCTCGATCTCGACCACGCGGGTGATCGAGATGTCGCCGATGCGCCAGGTCGGTGTCGCCATGTCTCGCTTCCTCTAGACGGCCGCCGCCGGCGCGACCAGATCGTCGGCCAACTGGTCGATCCGCCCGAGGAACCGCTCCAGCCGGCCCGCGCCGATGGCAACCACCATCTGCTCGGCACCGATGTCACGATACGCCTTCACCATGTCGAGGTCCGCCCGTCCGTTCGGTGGTGCGACGACAAGGCGCACGCTCGACGGATCGCGCCCATGCTCACGACAGGCCGCGTGCAGGTCGGCGACTTGCGGGCCGTAGTCGTCCGGCGCAACGGCGGCCGCGATCCAGCCGTCGCCCAGCGTCGCGGTACGGCGCAACGCCATCTTCGAATGGCCGCCGATGAACAGCGGCGGGTGCGGCTTCTGCACCGGCTTCGGCCCGGTGTGGGTGTCGGGAAGCTGGTAGAACTCGCCGTCGTGGCGGATCGTCTCCTCGGTCCAGATCTTCTTCATCAGGCGGATGTAGTCGTCCATGCGCGCGCCGCGCTTCTCCGGCGGCATGCCCAGCGCCGTCATCTCCTCCATGCACCAGCCGGCACCGATCCCGTAGTCGACCCGCCCGCCCGACAGCACGTCGGCGTCGGCGACCTGCTTGGCGGCGAAGACCGGATTGCGCTGCGGCAGCACCGACACACCCGTCCCCATCCGCAACGTCGTCGTGTGCGCGGCGACGAACGCCATGGCCGTGAACGGCTCCAGCGGCAGCAGCCTCGGGTCGAACGGAAAGCTGCCGTCCGGCGAATACGGATAGCGCGACTTGATCTCCGGCGTGAGGATCACGTGCTCGGCCATCCACAGGCACTCGAACCCGGCCTGCTCGATCGCCTTGGCCGCCGGCGCCAGGAAGTCGGGCGCCGACGCCTCCCCGCTGAGGTAAAGCTGTATGCCGATCTTCATCACGTCTTCCTCCGCTGCATGGCTCGCAGTCTACAGGGACGATGGCGCACGCCGCCGCAACCAGGGGCTGTTTTGTCGAGATTCTTTACACTTTTTGATTCAGTCTGATCTGGTCGAGACACGGTTCGAGCAACTCATTGAAATTGAATAGGAATAATCACTCTTAAAAACAACCAATACGGGCATGAAATTTGCATAATGCATGTTGCTTGAGCCGCGACCAACGCGGCCGGGTCAACGAAGACAAGAGGGAAAGCAAGTCATGTCCAGTAACACCAGGATTCTGCCCGCTGGCATTGTCGCCGGCGCGCTTCTGGCCGCCACGCCTGCGCTCGCGGTCGAGATCAACACCATCGACCCCGCCTTCACGGCGCCAATGTCTTGGTATCAGTTCGATACACGACCGGGTGGCTCCGCAACGATCGTCGATCTCACCGCTCAAGGCGGGAACCTCGAGAACAATCAGCCGCTGCCCACCGGTGCCGCTCGCCTCGAGACCGATGCGACGAACGCCGCGAAGGCGGAGATCGCGGTCTCGGACGCCTACGGCATCGTCAGCGACATCCTGTCGTCGTTCGAGCTGTCGTACAGCTACTACAAGGCATCGGGCGGCGCGCCGGCACCGGCACCGTCGATCAAGCTGACGTTCTTCAACGAGCCCTATAACGATG
>CAZVLI010000044.1:0-11791 GCA_964627965.1 uncultured Rhodospirillales bacterium | reverse complement strand
CGCGCGCAGCCGCACGATGGTGTCGCCGCCGCCATTCGCCCCGGCCGTCAGTACCACCGACGCGGTCGCCGCCGCGGTGCCGCCATTCGAGCCGTCGTGGACGATGCGCACGATATGGGCCTGGCTGCCGCCGTTCAGGAAGAATTGCTGGATCGCGTAGGACGTGTCGCTGTCGCGGTTCAGACCTCCGTACTGCCGCTCGAAGTCGGCGTACGAAAAGATCTGTACGGCCTCGTCCTGCAGGCCCTTGGGAAAGTTGCCGATGAACGCGGCAATCGAGGTTGCGACTCCCGTTATCGAGCGAACGCCGCTTGGAAGTTCTTCGATGTAGACACCCGGATAGGTCGGATTGATCGGCATGGCAAATCTCCGCTGGCCCACACTGAGCCTGACCGCGGGCAATGCTCGACCCGAACGAGGAAGGAAGGTCCCCCTTCTCCAAGGCGCCGAGACTTAGACAATCACTTGTCCATCCGTCTCCGGTCGCCCTGAGTGATCTTCGTCCTCGTTCCAGGCCGAAGCGTCTTCCCACTCCGGTTGTCATGATACCGATCAACGCGAGCCTGTCGTCGGGCGTGACGTCGAATTCGCTGTGTCAAATTCGAGCCCGGGCGGTCGCTTTTGCGGTTGTGCGGATGACGTTGCCGATGCGCGGTGCCTATCATCGAACGCAACGCATCCGGACAACGGTGCCGACGCTCGGCATGTCTGCGACGGAGTGTGGCATGGGACTTTCGGTTTCGACCAAGAGCGGCAAGGCGGCGAGCCAGACCAGCGCCGCTGCACACCAGAGCGCGGCGCACGTCAACGCCACGCAACCTGAACGCACGCCTCAACCAGCGCTGGACAGCAGCAATCAGGGCAGCCTGCGATTGTCGAGCGGCGACATCGTGCAGCGCGAGTGCGCATGCGGCGGTGTCTGCCCGCAATGCCGGGCGATGGCATTGGGCGGCGCCCGCGTCAGTCAGCCGGACGACCCGCTGGAACGCGAGGCCGACCATGTTGCCGATCGCGTCATGCGCATGCCCGAGCCGCTTCGCGCCCAGGACGTCGGTGCTGGCTCGGCGGGAGCCGTCGCCGATGCCGGTCGCGCTGAGACGTCGTCGACGTCGTCGCGTGCCGGCGGCCAGGCATTGCCCGCGAGTGTCCGGTCGTACTTCGAACCGCGCTTCGGACGCGACTTCGGCGGTGTCCGGGTCCACGACGGTCCGGAGGCCGCCGGCCTGGCACAATCCCTTGATGCGCATGCTTTCACCGTCGGGCGCGACATCTACTTCGGACGAGGCGCGTATGCTCCCGACGCCTCGGACGGTCGTCACCGGATCGCGCATGAACTGACGCACGTGGTGCAGCAGCAGGCGGTGGGTCGCCCCAAAGCTTCCACGTCAGCGCCGTCGTGGGGGGCACCGCAGGTCAGCGCCGTCGATGGTTCGCGCGGCACCGTGCAGCGCCAGGCTGTCCTCAAGTACGCACCGCCGGACCTGCCCTGCAATCTGGCGCCGAATGTGGAGCCGCCAGCCGGCACCGAGATCCAGTTCACCGTGGCCAGTTGGGCGCTGTCGAAGGCGGAGCGGGCGCGGATCGACGCGTTCGCGGGAAGCTGGAGTAGCGGTGATGTGCTCGTCGCCGGCTACGCCAGCAAGGAGGGGCCGCAGGGGTTCAACTGGCGCCTGGCCTGCTCGCGTGCGCAATCGGTCGCCAAGCGGCTGATGGGCAAGGGCGTGCCGGCGGACAACATCCATCTCTGGGCACATGGCGAGACCACGGCCTTCGCCGCGAAAAGCCTGCCGCCGAACCGGCGCGCCGTTATCTCCAAGGTCGCGGTGCCGCCCCGGGCCGCGGGGCCGGCCGGCAAGAAGGGGGCGCCTGCGGGCAAGAAGGCGACGGCGCCGTCCGCGGCGGGCATGTTCGGCTTGTGGCGCTTCCAGCAGACCGTCACCGACGGCACGGTGACGCCGAAGGGTGCCGGCAACGCGAAGTACGAGAGCGATGTCGAGATCACCTTCTCGCCGGAGACGAAGACGGTGGAATGCGACCAGATCGCCTTCGTCCAGACGGTGCGGCTGATGGACAAGGCGACGATGACATCGCCGGAGCCGCGCGCGAACTTCCAGAACCGGATGACCAAGACTGGCTGGACCGTGGACCGTCTCGACCGCCGCAAGTACGGCTGGTACGGGTTCAACAACAACGGCAAGCCGAGCACGACGGTCAGGCCCGGCAGTTCGCCGAAGCCGCGCGCCGATGCCTGGATGTCGGACACCCCGGGATGGAACCGGCCGGACATGATCTGGGATTTCGAGGCCTGCGCAATCTGCAAGCGCGGCACGCAGGCCAACCAGATATATGGCAGCCTGACCTGGGGCTTCGACGTCGACGCCAAGAACAAGCTGACGAAGCACAGGCCGATGGAGTTCGCGCGTCCGAGCGCGGAGTTCATGACGGCGGCGAAGCAGTGGAACGTCCAGGCGGCCGGGCCCAAGGGCAAGCGGAACGCGCCGGATCAGGTGCGGCTTGGGCCGTTCAAGTAGTCGGCTTGCGTGTGCCGCGGTTCAGGACGCGCCGATGTCATCCAGCCTGCAAGCGTTGATCGAGGACTCACGGCAGGGACTGACATTGATGGAGTCGGACGCGCTCGCCGACTGGCACGACACGCCGGCGCTGGCGCAGGCGCTCCGCCAGTACATCGAGGCCCATCCCGATCATGAGAGCTTTCACTGCCTCTTTGCGTTGCGGCGCAGTGACGAGCCCCTTTACGACGAGGTGCTGGCCGATACGCGAGCCCGCGTCCTCACGGCCGCGCTCGGCCACGTCCGGTTTCTCAACGACTGGGGTGTGCTCGACGTCGACGGGTGCGACGACGGCGAAGCCGGTCTTGCCCTGATCGCGCTGAGCGTTGCGGCCTTGCCGGCGTTGCGGCCGTGCCTCGATGACGACCGCCCGGCGCCGCTGTTCGGCAGCGAGGAAGCGACGCTCAGCGCGTTGCACCGGTATCGGCGCAAGGACTTCGCCTACAGGGTCGTAGCCCGGATTCTTCAGATGCCCTTTCGGTTCGATCCCCGGCCGGCGGATCGCGACCGACACATCGAGCGCCTCAAGGCGGAACTTGCGTAGGGGGATGCCAGGATGAACGCGCCGACCGGTGAGAGCAGTCACGGTTTCCAGGATTTCGGCGAAGCGAACCCATGCGAGGGATGCGCCGCGCCCTGCTGCCGGATGCTGCTGATACCGCATCCGGCGCCGTCGACCTTCATGGAGCTCGACTACATCGTCTACATGCTCGGCTTCCCCGACACCGAGATGGTGTTGAACCGCAACGGCGAGTGGCAGGTGCTGGTCAATCGGGTCTGCCGCTTCCTTGACGAGAGCACGAACCGCTGCACGGTTCACGCGACGCCGGAACAGCCGAAGACCTGCGTGTTCTTCAACCCCTACCGCTGCTGGTACAAACAGAACTTCTCCGGCGAGGCCGGACCGGACGTGATCCGGCTCGACCTGGCGGCGATGAAGGATGTCCTGGCTCAGGTGCGTTTCGACGCCGAGGGCACGGTGCTGGAAATCCCGACCTGGGAGGTGATCGCCGAGGTCGTCGGGCAGCGCCGCGCACCGACCGCAGGTCACGTGCGCGCGCCTGGACGAAAGGACACCCCAGAATGAGATACGTTGGCTCATCCTGATCGGCAGCGGCGATCCTGCACGACAGGTGACGGTGCAACTCCCCTGCGGCTACGCCCGTATCATGCGGAGCAGTCGCACGTTGTGGTCGCGCTGCTGCCGGCGCGGCCTGTCAGAGCGCCTGCGAACTGTGACCCGGCATGTTCTTGCGCCAGTAAGCCACGCTGAGCTGACTCTCCGGCGGCAGCCCGAACTGTTCCTTGAAGATCGAACGAGCTGCCTCGGCGGCGGCGAATTCTCCGGCAAACCAGGCGTAGGAAATCGCTGCGCCTGCACCGCGCCCTAACGAAGGCGAGAGCGGCGCAGCCTACACGTCCCGTTTGATCCAGGAATCTAACGCGACTCCTTGTTTGGCGGTCCGGAGCCGCGGAAAAGGTCGACGCTTGTCCCATGCTGGCTGCGTCCGTTCCACGACAGGGTCCGGAAGAACTCGAAACGATTGTCTTGCAGTAACGCGGCGGTCTTGTCTGTCAGCGCGCGATCACTTGGGAAGACCAATACGGCGTCGGCCTGGGGCAGCAAGCGTTCCATGACGCCGGGGTTGTCCGCGAAGCTGTAGTCCTTCGCGGGTGGTTGCAGCCCGGTTGTGTAGTGGAGCCAGGGTGCGTTCACCATCACGACACGCGCCTCCGTCGGGATCACGGCGCGGACGCGTTCGGAAAGGTCCAGCTGGGCGGCAAGGGCGCCGGTCTCATACCAGCGCAATAGCTTGTAGCCTTGCGCGAGCGCCGGATGAATGAGCAACAGGCTTGCCAGCAGTACGACGACATGGCCGCCCTTGAGCCGGCCGACAGATGTCGCGGCCGTCACGGCGACGAGTTCGGCGATCAGCAACGTGCCCCATGGCGCGCCCAGCTGCGCGTAGTGGTCGTAGGGACGGACGAACAGCGGCAGGAGGTTGCAGCCGAAGCCGATCGTCAGGGCGACGGTACGGCGGCGCGGTGATGCGACGAGCGCGATGATGGCGATCGCGAGGACCGGCAAGCCCAGGGCCACGCCGGACTGGTTCAAACCAAGGTGGCGGAACCACTCGCGCGCGGCGTTCGCGGTGTCGGCATATCCGCCGGCACGGCCACCGAAGCCAGCGTAATGAAGGGCGAGGGCGAAGGGGTCCTGCCATGTCGCCAGGGCAAAGGCGAGAAACGGCACACCGAGCCCCGCGGCGAAGGCGACAATCGCAAGCAGTGGGCGTCCGGTTCGCTCGCCGGACAGTGGCCAGAGGCTGAGCCATGCCAGGGCCGGTAACGACAGCAGCGAGTACTGCTTGCACATCAGGGCGGCGCCGGCGCCCAGTCCGATCGCGAACGCGCCCAGGTGGCCGCGCAAGTACGACGCGGCGACCAGGCCCAGCAGAATGAACAGGTTCTGAAACGGCTCCAGGACGACGGCGGCGCCGTCGCTGGTGAGGCACCAGAGCAGAAACAGGATGGCGAGCAGCGCGGCCGCCGCGGCGTCTTTCGCCAGCTTGCGCGCCAGCACGAACACCAGCGCCGTGTTGATCAAGTGAAGCGCGGTTATCAGGAGTTTGACGATGGCCAGGTTTGCCAGTGCGCTCGTTCCGAATAGCGCGAGCAGGTAGTAGGCGCCCGGCGTGTATCCCGACCGAAAGTCACGTACGGGTACGAACCCTTCGGCGACGCGCATCGCCAGTGGCACGTAATAGCCGGCATCACGGTTGACCGGTGCGTACCAGTAGGCGAGGAGCAGCAGTGTCGCGGCCAGGGCCGACCCCAGGATGGTCGCCGCGATCAACGGGAGAGCAGTCGGCAGGCGCACCGGTGCGCCTACCCGTCTGCTCTGGTCGATGCCGAACGGGACAAACGGCGCGCCGGATTGCCGGCAACGGCGTCGCCCGCCGCGACATCCTTCGTGACGGCGGCGCCGATGCCGACGAAGGCATTGTCGCCGATCGCGATGTCGTCGCGGAGAACGCTGTTGGCGCCGAGGTGCACACAACTCCCGACCCGGCACCTGCCGTTCACCGACGCGTTCGAACCGATGAACGTGAAGTCGCCAACCGTCGAATGGTGTCCGACGTAAACGTTGGAGCGGATCATCGTGAGGTCGCCGACGCGAACGTCCGGGCCGAGCACGGCACCGGATGCAACGAAGCAGCCGGATCCGATGGCGGCCGTATCGGCCACCCACGCCGCCGGATGCACGACGCTGGCCCACCGTTCCATCGGAATGCCGAGGCCTCGAATGCGCGCATGTCTCGCGGTCATCTCGTCCGGGTGGTAGATGGCGCTGAGGAATTGAACGGTGTCGTCGTAATCGCGCCAGGTCTCGAAGCCGCCGCGCACCGGACATCCATGAATGGACGTGCCGACAGGTTCGACGTCATTTAGGAACCCGATGCACTCGAACGGCGCGGTGTCGTTCTGTCGATTGAGGTCGAGAATTCCCTGCAGAACAACGGCACCCGAAGCCGCGCCACCTAGAATCAAGATCGGGACCATGCCGAGGTGTCCCCAAGACTGCGTCCCGTATGCATGAGCATCTCTATGGCGCCCGTCAACGGCTACTCGATCGTTCGCATCACGCGCGCGGGGTTTCCGGCCACGATGGTCGCCGGTGCTACATCCTTGACCACCACCGATCCAATTCCGACGACGGCACCGTCGCCGATGCTCACGCTGTCTCGAATGGCGCTGTTCGGACCGATGTGAACCCTGTCGCCGATGCGGCAATGTCCATTGATGGATGCATTGGCGCCGACGAACGAGAAGTCGCCGATCGACGCGTGATGACCGATGTGCACGCCGGTGCGTATGGCGCTATGGCTGCCGATCGCGACCAGCGCCGTGATAACCGCGCCGGGAGAGATGAAGCAGCCGGCGCCGACGGTGGCGCTGCGCGCGATCCAGGCGGCCGGGTGAACCACGCTCACCCATCTCTCCTCCGGTATGTTCAGGCCGACCAAGCGTTGCCAGCGGTCGCGCATCGCCGTCGGGTTGTAGATGGCGCTGATGAAATGCGTATCTGGAGGCAGGCTGGACCGGTCGTCGAACGCGCCGAGAACCGGACGGTCGAGGATCGTCGCGCCCCTGGGCTCGACATCGTTCAAGTAACCGGTGCACTCGAGCTTCGGTTCCTGGCCGCTGTCGGCGCGGTCCTCTATCGCCTGCAGAACCAGCCCGCCGGAACTGTCGCCGCCCAGGATAACAACCGACGTCATCTAGCTTCCCCCCGTTCGCTCAAGAGATGAGCATACTATTGCGGTCTTCTCCGCGGCTCTATCACGGACGCGCGAACGACGAAGGACATGAGCAACGAGCCACCCGAAGCGAGGCCAGGGCAAGCTGGCCCCGGCAAACGCGTCCTGAACTGGCTGCGCCTGGCACTTGGCGCCGGCCTGCTGGCTATCCTCGTCGTCATTGTGCCGCTGCCGGAGATCATGTCGGCGCTGAGGCAGGCGTCGCCGTGGTGGATCGTTGCGGCCGGCGTCGTCTGGGCCAGCGTCATTCCCCTTGAGGCAGGGCGCCTTGTGGTCGTGTTCCGCGCCTGGGGCCTGCAGTTCGTTGCTGGCGTGAAGATCTTTCTTGCTGGCAGCTTCTTCGCGAACTTCGTGCCCGGATCAATTGGCCTCGACGTCTACCAGGTCGCCGCGCTGCGTCGGTTTCGGGTGTCTCTGCTCGCAGCCGCCGGGTTGACACTACTGCTGCGACTGGTCGGTCTCGCGACGAATGTTGTTTTGGCCGCCGTCGTGCTTGCCTTGCAACCGGCGATCGCCGCTCGTTTGCTGGCCGCTCTCGATGCAACGGCGGCGGAACTGGTGGCGCCGGGATGGCGATCGCTGACAGCCATCGTCCTCGCCGTTCTCGTGGCGATCGCGGCGCTCTTCCTGAGTGTTCGAAAGAATGCGGCGGCGCTGTTTGCTCGTGTCGGCGACTGGCTGCGACGCCTGCAGATGCGAGACGTGGCCGGGGTCTTCGTACTCAGCATCCTCATCATACTGGGACGGGCGATCAGTCAGGTCATGCTCGTGGCGGCGCTGGGCCAGGATCTGTCTCTAGAAATGTCGCTTCTGGCGACCACGGCGAGTGTGGTCGCCGCGTCGATACCTATCAGCTTCGCGGGGCTTGGCGTCAGGGAAGCGGCGGCTGGCGGGATGCTCGTGCTCGCCGGTGTCGATCCCGTCGTCGCGGTCGCGACCGCCTTGCTTCAGCGCGGCTTCATCTGGCTGATCTCGCTCGCCGGCTGGATATCGTTGTTTCTTGGCCGCGAGGGTGACACACATGGCAGTATGTAACAGCGATCGTGGTTGAACGAAGATCGTCCGGAGCAGCCAGGAAATGGAGCCCGAACCCGCCCCGAAGCCCGACCTCTCCATCGTCGTGCCTTGCTACAACAGCAGCGACTCTCTGATCGAGCTTGTCGACGCGCTGGACGCGGTATGCCGGCACGAGTTGCAGATCAATTTCGAGATTATCCTCGTCGACGATGCATCGCCGCACAGTGAGACCTGGGCGACCATCGCGTCCTTGGCGGCTCGTCATTCCGAGGTTCGAGGCTACCAGCTGACGCGCAACTTCGGGCGCCACATCGCGCTCGTCTGCGGTTATTCGCAGGCGAACGGTCGCTGGGTTTTGACGATGGACGACGATTTGCAGCATTCGCCGTCCGACCTTCCGGCCCTGTTCGCCAAGCGCGATCACGACGTGGTGGTCGGGGTGTTCCCGCGCAAGCACCATTCGCTCGTCGCGCGGTTCGGCAGCCGTCTGACGAACTGGTTGCAATCCAAGCTGATCGGTCAGCCAAGTGGCGTCTACATGTCGCCCTACAACCTCATGCGTGCGGAGATCACGGACGCCTTAGTTCAGGTGCGCGCGACGCGGCCCTATCTGCCGGCGCTGGTCTTGCACGTGACCCGCGACATCGAGCCGGTCGCAATCACCCACCACGAGCGCAAGTTCGGCGAGGCCGGCTACACGTTCAAACGCCGCCTATCGCAATTCTCGCAGCTCCTGATCAACAACTCGTCGCTGCCGTTGCGCATGGTGGCGCTGGTTGGCCTGTTCTTCTCGCTCTGCAGCTTCCTGTACGCCGTCTATCTCGTCGTCCACCGTTTGCGAACCGACTCGGTGCCGGAAGGCTGGACGTCGCTGATGGTGGTGACACTGATGATCGGCGGCCTGGTGCTGTTCTCGCTGGGTATCGTCGGCGAGTACCTGTTGCGGATCGTCAGCGGTATCGAGCAGCGCTCGACCTTCGTCATACGCCGCAATACCGATGCCGAGTCGGACGGCGAGACCGAGGCATGAGCCGCTACCGTATTCCATTCAACAAGCCAGCGGTGGTCGGTGACGAGTTCAAGTACATGGCCGAAAGCGTCGCCAGCGGCCGGATCAGCGCAGACGGCGGCTTCGGCGCGAAGTGCCAGGCCATCCTGGAAGGCGACTTCGGCGCCAAGAAGGCGCTGCTGACCGTGTCGTGCACGGCGGCGCTTGAGATGGCGGCGATCCTGTCCAAGGTCGGCCCAGGCGACGACGTCATCATTCCGGCCTTCACCTTCGTCTCCACCGCCAACGCGTTCGTCTTGCGAGGTGCCAGGCCGGTATTCGTCGACGTCCGTCCCGATACGATGAACCTCGACGAGCGATTGGTGCCCGACGCCGTGACGCCTCGAACCAGGGCCATCGTGCCGGTGCACTATGCCGGTGTCGGGTGTGAGATGGACGCGCTGATGGCGACGGCCGCCAGGCATGATCTGTTGCTGGTCGAGGACGCGGCGCACGCCGTCAGCGGCGACTACAAGGGCCGCCGACTTGGCACCATCGGCGATCTAGGCACTTACAGCTTTCACGAAACGAAGAACGTGATCAGCGGCGAGGGCGGGGCCTTGCTGATCAATCGCACCGACCTGATCGACCGGGCCGAGATCATCCGCGACAAGGGCACCAACCGGCGTCAGTTCCAGCGCGGTGAGGTCGACAAGTACACCTGGGTGGACGTTGGGTCGTCCTATGGCATGGCCGACATATTGGCGGCTTATCTCTATGGACAGCTTGAGAAGAGGGACGAGATCGCGACCCATCGGGCGGCATTGTATGAGCGATACATCTCCAAGCTGACCCCATTGGCGAAACGTGGCGACCTCGAACTTCCGCACATTCCGGAACACTGCCGGTCTGGCTACCACATGACCTACATCACGCTCGCCGACCAGGAGACACGCGACCGGTTGATCGACCATCTCGCGTCGGAGGGCATTCAGGCCGTCTTCCACTACATGCCGCTGCACACGTCGCCGTTCGGCCAGCAGTATGGCTACAGGACGGGCATGCTGCCGGTGACGGAGGACCGGGCCTATCGCCTGCTACGCCTGCCCTTCTTCAACGAGATGCAGCTTGAAACCGTCGACGAGGTCGCCGACCAGATCCTGCGCTTCTTCGGCGTGCGTTCGCCGTAGCTCTTCGCCGCGCCGGCGCGGCAAGCTAGAGCCGTGCTTACGCCCGCGCTGCTTCAGCGACCTGCGACTCGATGAGGTCGAGCAGGTTGGAAACGATGTGATCGGGTTGCAGCTGCGGCCGCCGCGAGTGCTCCAGAGCTCTTTGTGATGCCTGTTCGTAGGCGTCGCTTGCGTCCCAGATCTCATCGAGTGCCCGCCGCCAGCCCTCCGTGTCCGTCGGCGGCACCAGCGTTCCGCCAGTGCCCACGGCTTCCGGGAGCCCGCCGATCTCCGAAGCGATGACGGGGATTCCGCTGGCATGCACCTCCGCCACACACCTGGCCTGTGCTTCGACCAGCTGACTCGGCACGATCAGAACCCGTGTCTTGGCATAGGCGACCCGGATGTCAGGCATCCAGCGCGTGAAAGTCACGTTTGGAAGCGATGCGATCGACTGGCTCAGTTTGTTCCGCTCGCGATCACCGAGCGGCCAGGATTCGACGAACTCGAAGGGGATGTCCGGACGCTGCCGGGCGAGATCCAACGCCACATCGAGGCCTTTCCACGGATGTGGGTTGATGAAGGTGACGACCTCCCTGGAGGACGAAACGCGGTACTGATCGGCGTCGATGAGTGAATGAATGACGGGCGGCCGAATGCCGAAGCGATCCTCGAAACGCATCGACGCGAACGTCGTGTTGCTCACGAACCGGATGTTCCCGCCGTCCGGCATCTGCCAGCTATCCTGGTCGAAATCGAGATCGCGCAGGTAGCACAGTACCGGGACCCCCTCCGACGAGAGCGCCGTTTCCATGACCGGGTCCATGCTGGACTTCACGATCGCGATGTCGGGGCGAAACGAGCGACAGACCCGCGAGACCTGCTTGATCGGGTTCCACTCGCGGTAGACCGGATACCCGACGGCGGTGTCGTAGGGAGGGAGCAGGCCGATCCGTCGCCGCAGGCGGTTGCTGAGCCCGAGCAGGCTGTTCGGCATCAGTTTGGCGAGTACGGCAACCTCGTGCCCGCGTCCGGACAGCGCCCGGCACAGTGCATCCGTGCTCACCAGCGCCCCGCCGGTACGCTCGGGCAGGTAAGCCTGATCCACGGTGAAGAGTAGGCGCATCGATCAAGTCTACGGTTGAGTGCGCGGTCGATGAAGACCAGGGGGCCACTTGGACACGACGTGCCCGGTCAACAGCCCTCTTCGTCTCTGCTTTTGCTTTGCCGAATCTGACAGCATCAAGCCTAAAGAAATCTGAAGTCATGGCAGACTACAAACGACACCTTCATCGAGGTGATGGCGGTTTCGCTCACGTGGTCCTGACCTTTCAAACTGTCCCGGTCTGCATGCGACTCTTCGGGCTCTCGGTCTTGCCTCCGACTCCGGTCCGGTTGCGACGCGCCCTCCCGGGCGGTTCGACCCACCGTGGAATCTGGATCGCCTTAGCTGAGAGGTGCCGGCTCCTCTGGTTGCACAGCTTGTGGCCGGGCCGGCGGGACGACTGAAGTCGAGAGTGACCTGAACGGTTCGGCCCATAGGCCGATCTGCTTGGACAGGAACCGGCTGCTCGCCAGGGACGAGCATGTGGAGATGCTGCTTGGGGCCGCGCGAGGGCAGTCTGCCGGAATGCCTTCATTCAGTTGAGACGTTAGGTTAAATTCTTCGCCGAGTATGCCGGGGGAGGGTGCTGATGGCGCTTGGCCGCAGCATGAGGTTTTTGT
>CAZVLI010000043.1:4178-11940 GCA_964627965.1 uncultured Rhodospirillales bacterium | reverse complement strand
GACATCGCCTCTTCCGGCGGGGCCGCCCATCAGGCGGTCGCCGAAGGCGCCTGGATCGCCCCCAATGCCACGATCATCGGCAACGTGAAGATTGGCGCCGGGACCGGCATCTGGTACGGCTGCGTGCTGCGTGGCGACGTCGGCAAGATCGAGATCGGCGAGCGCTGCAATATTCAGGACGGCACCATCATCCACATCACCGGCGGCGTGCAGGACACGGTGATCGGCGACGAGGTGTCGGTCGGCCATCAGGCGCTGTTGCACGGCTGTACCCTTGAGACCCGCAGCTTCGTCGGCATGCGTGCCGCGCTACTCGACTTCACCCACGTCGAAACGGATGGGATGGTCGCGGCCGGCGCGTTGCTGACGCCGGGCAAGCGCGTGCCGACCGGCCAGCTCTGGGCTGGCAACCCGGCCAAGTACATGCGCGACCTCGGCGCGAAGGACGCAGAGCTGTTCCGCGATACCTACACGCATTACGCGGAGTTGGCCCAGCGTCACGCCCAGTCGATCGCTGAGGCCAATCGCGCCGCCGCGGCGGAGTAGCCGAAAGGGCTACCAGTCGTGGCCCAGCATCAGCATGTTCGGCGCACCGTTCCGATAGAGCGGTAGCAGGACGGCCTCGAACCGCATCCAGTCGCGCTTCTCCTGCCATGCGATGCTGGCGGCGGCAAAGACCGGGCCGCCGCGATGCAGCGCCATCCTCAAGAAGGCGAGCATCTTGTCGGCGCCCGGACCGGTCACCGCCTCGCGCATCCTGTGGCCGGTCAGGTCTCGACCGAACAGGTCGACCACCCCGGTGCCGACCAGCCGAATGCGGAAGTCGTCGCCGTCGTCGATCGCGTCCAGGAGGCTGATACGCGACAAATGCGGTTTCAGCGCGACGAGGTCCAAGTCGGCACGCGCCGGTTGTCCATCGCGTCCCGTCGCCAATTCCTGCCAGTAGCTCGCCAGTTGGCGGAGAACGGAGCCGGCGGGTTCGTCAATTTCGACGACCGGAATGGACCGTGAGATGCCGCGCGCGGGCAGGTTGACCTGGAACCGATGCGCCTCTTTGTCAGAACTCAACGCACTACTCCCCACGCACGCAACACATGCGGCGCCAAATGCGATGTCCCCCGTCGCCAGCGACTGGCATATGCCAGTATTGCTTAATATGCGATGTTCGGGCCAGCACCTTGCGGCCGGAGCCGGTCGCTACTCGGCGGCGGGCAGGACCAGGTCCTGCTGTTCGGCCGCGTTGTAGTTGGCGTCGTACCACCATTCCAGGTAGTCGCCATAGCTGATCGGCGGGAAGCGCGGCGGGTTGGCGGCGTCGGTGCAGGTCGGCAGGCACTCGACGATGGCGTCCATGTGCGGCCCCAGGAAGTAGGGGATGGCGTAGCGATCGCGGCCGACCGGGGGCAGCGCCCGGTGCGCCGTCGACCGATAGCGGCCGTTGGTCCAGCGGTGCAGCATGTCGCCGCTGTTCACCACGAAGCTGTCCGGCACGTAGGGCACGTCGAGCCAGCTGCCGTCTGGCCGCTTGATCTGCAACCCCGGCACCTCCGACTGCGCGAGGAAGGTCATGAAGTTGGCGTCGGTGTGCGGCGCGATGCCGTACTGCCCGGCCTCGGTCTCGTTCACGGCCGGATAGTGCGACAGCCGGAAGGAGAACTGGCTTTCCGCGAAGGCGCCATCGAAGAAATCCGGCGCCAGATCGAGCGAGAGCGCCAGCGCCGGCAGCATCCGCCGCGCCATCGCATCGACCGTGTCGGTGTAATCCAGCAGCGTCTCGCGGAAGCCGGGCAGGGAGTCCGGCCACTCGTTCAGTCCGGCGAAACGTCGGCCGGCCTTCGCCAGCGGATCGTCGGGCCCGCGCTCGCGCTTGATGAAGAACGCTTCGTTGAGGTCCGGCTTGGCCTCCTCGCTGGCCCGCGAGGTGCGCACGTTGTAGCGCCCGGCGGCCATGTAGCCGTTGTTGTGCGCGTTCATCAGCACGGCGCGCTTGGCCGCCATCGGCTGATCGTGGAACCGCTTGGCCTCGGCAAAGGTACGCGCGATCAATTCGGCGGGCACGCCGTGGTTCACCAGGATCAGGAACCCGCTGCCCTCGAAGGCCTCGCGCAGCTTTGGGGCGACGGCCGCGGCGCCCGCCGCACCCTCGGCCAGCGGCGCCAGGTCGATCAGCGGGATCGCGTCCATCGCGGCGCTCCTAGATCCAGGTTTGCAGCACGTAGTCGAACGGCGCGTCGTAGTTCAGCAGATCGACCCGCTGGAGACGGATGCGGAAGCTGTCGCCGGCGCGCACCAGATGATGGCGGTAGCGGCCGGCGAAGTAGCGCTGCTCGTCCAGCCGGAGTTCGACGACGTGGAACTTGGAGCGCACCACGACCTCCTTGTCGTCGGCGTCCTCGATGATGACGTTGCCGACGACGTGGCTGAGCCGGTTCGGGTTGGTCTGCGACCACGCGCGTGGGTGGGTAATGCGCTTCACCCGCGTGCGCATCATGTAATGGTCCTCGTAGAAGATGCTCGGCACGCCCTCGCCGGAGGTGTGCTCCGGCTGTGCCGGCATCCAGTAGTGGCCGTCCTTGGTGAACAGCGCCAGCCACTCGTCCCAGCGCCGCTCGTCGAGGATCTCGGCCTGCCTAAAGAGGAACTGCTCCACGTCATGTTGCAGGGCCAGCCGCTCGGCGGCCGACGGTAACTCGATTGCACCCACGGTCATCTCAGTTCCCCCGCATGTAGTCGGCCCAGGCCCCGAACATATGCCGCATCGGCAGTTCAGAGAGGCCGGTGACCGAGGTGGTGACGCCGTCCGCCGATGGGTCTTGGCCGGCGTTGCGGTGGAAGCTGACCCAGTCGCCGCCATCGGACCGCAGCCCCTCGTGGCAGCGCCAGAAGTTGTGCAGGTCGTCGGCGTTGACCATGGTCGAGGGCGAGTTGACCAGGTTGTAGTAGTCGAGCGAGCGGCGGTAGATCGCCTCCGGCGCGCCCTTCAGGCGGAAGTGCCAGATCTCCGTCAGCGTGCGGTCGGCGGCCAGCGGGCGCACCGCGCGCAGCTGCTGCAACGGCGACTGCACCGACAGGCATGGATAGACCAGCACGTGGTGGATGTTGGTGTTGAAGATCTCCTCCATCCGCTCCTTGCCGTAGGCCTTCTCCATCACGCGTTCGTATTCCAGCGTGTCCGGATCGGTTGGGCGCAGGCCCATGTAGCCCTGAAGCATGCAGTGGCCGTTGGCGTGGCCGGCGGTTTCCAGACCGTCCCACTTGTAGATCGGCGTCGTGAAGGCGCTGAGGTAGTGGTAGGAGAGCGGCGGCGCGTTGCCGGTCTCCGCCTGCATCTCCTTCTCCACGTCCTCCGCCGCCTTGCCGGTGGAGCCGTGCGTGATCGACGGGTGCAGCGCGTCGAGCTGGTTCTCCAGGAAGATTTTCCAATTCGACTTCTGGATCACGCGGAAGCAGTTCGGCACCACTTCGACCTCGCCCTCAGGCGCACGATCGCAGATGTCGTCGAACGCCTGCTTGGCGCCGCCGAGCCATGTCACGAGGTCGGGCCCGCTCTCCGCCAGGCTGGCGAAGACGAAGCCCCGATAGGAGTCGCAGCGTGGCGCCGGCTTCATCCGCGCGTCTTCGTCGGTGAAACGGGTGCCGTCGTAGCCGTTGGGTGAGGGGATCGCGTGCTTGGTGCCGTCCAGCTTGAACTGCCAGGCGTGGTAGCTGCAGGTGAAGGTGTTGCCGGCGTTGCCCATGTGGCCGTTGCACAGCATCGCGCCGCGATGCGGGCAGCGGTTGTAGAGCACGTGCACCTTGCCGTCCTCGGCCCGGACCATGACCATCGGCTGCCGGCCGATGACGAAGGTGGTGAAGTCGCCGACATTCGGCACCTGGCTCTCGTGCCCTGCGTAGATCCAAGACTTGTAGAAGATCTGGTCCAGCTCGCGCTGGAACACGGCATCGCTCACGTAGCAGTCGCGGTGTACGCGGTCGGCCTCGACCAGGGTATCGATGTCGAAGCTGCTATCCAGCGGCATCACGGGTCTCCTCGGGTGTTCGCTCGCTCGGGATTATGCGGGCTGCCGGGCTAGCCGGCCAGACCGAACAGGCGGTTGAGCCGCGCCGGGTCGTCCTTCAGCGCCCGGCTGGCGTCGTCGTAGACGATGCGGCCGCGGTCCATGACCACGGCGCGGGTGGCGAAGTCGAGCGCCAGCTTGGCCTTCTGCTCGACCAGCAGGATGGTCATGTTCTCGGTTTCGCGCAGCCGCTCGGTGGCTTCGACCAGCTCCGACACGATCACCGGCGCCAGACCCTCCGACGGCTCGTCCATCAGCAGCACCGACGGGCTGGCCATCAGGGCGCGGCCGATGGCCAGCATCTGCTGTTCGCCGCCGGAAAGCTGGTTGCCGTTGGCGCGCCGCCGCTCGGCCAGGCGCGGGAAGAGTTGCAGGACGCGCTCCACCGTCCAGGCGCCATCGCGTGCGGCGACGGTCAGGTTCTCCAGCACCGAGAGCGACGGGAACACCTCGCGTTCCTGCGGCACGTAGCCGAGGCCGGCCGCCGCCCGCTTCGGCAGCGGGATGCTGGCGAGATCCCGGCCGTGCAAGCGGAGGTCGCCGGCATGGACCTGGACAAGCCCCATGATGGTGGCGAGCAGGGTGGTCTTGCCGACGCCGTTGCGACCGAGGATCGAGACGCTCTCGCCGGCGGCGACGTCGAGGTCGACGCCTTCCAGCACCACGGTGGCGCCGTAGCCCGCATGCACGCCTTTCAAAGACAGGGCCGTCTCACTCATCGAGCGACTCCGCCAGGTAGACGGCGCGGACGTCGGCGTTGCGCGCGATCTCGTCCGGCGTGCCCTGCACCAGCACCTTGCCGCCGACCAGCACGGTGACGGCCTGGGCGAAGCGGAACACCACGTCCATGTCGTGCTCAATGATCAGGACGGCGAGGTCCTGGCCAAGCGCCTCCACCGCTTCCAGCATGCGGTGGCTTTCCGCCGAGGGCACGCCCGCGGTCGGCTCGTCCAGCAGCAGGACGCGCGGTTTCAGCGCCAGGGCCAGCGCCAGTTCCAGCATCCGTTGCAGGCCGTAGGGCACCTCCGCGACCGCCGTGTCGGCGACGTCGGCGAGATCGAGCCGGACCAGCAGGTCGGCGGCCTCGTCGATCAGGTCGGCGCGCTTGCGCAGCGGGTTCCAGAACACCGAGGCCGCGCCGCTGCGCTCCGCCACGGCGAGCGTCACGTTCTCCAGTACCGTCAGGCCGCCGAAAAGCTGGTTGATCTGGAAGGTGCGGACCAGACCGCGCTTCACCCGCTGCGCCTCGCCGAGCGCGGTGATGTCCCTGCCGTCCAGCGTGACCCGGCCGTCGCTCGGCGCCAGCGCGCCGGTCAGCAGGTTGACGAAGGTGGTCTTGCCGGCGCCGTTCGGACCGATCAGCGCGTGCCGGTCGCCGGCCGAAAGCTCGAAGTCGATACCGTCGGCGACCACGAGTTGGCCGAAGCTCTTGCGCAGCGCTTGCGTGGCGAGAAGGCTCATCGGCGCCACCGCTGCCACAATCGCGCCGCCTGACCGGCGATGCCGTCGCGCGCGAACAGCACCAGCGCCACCAGGATCAGGCCGATGCCGAACTCCCAGAACTCCGGCGATGCCTTGGCCAGCTCGTCTTCCAGCACGGCGTAGACCACGCCGCCGATGAACGCGCCGTAGAGCCGCCCGACGCCGCCGAGGATCAGCACGATGATTACCGTCCCGGAGCGCAGGAAGCTCATGGCGTCCAGCGTGACGAAGGCGTTGGTCTGCGCGAACAGGCCGCCGGCGATGCCGGCCATGGCGCAGGCGATGGTGTAGATCTGCACTTGCCGCCAGTAGACCGGCGCGCCCAGCGCATGCATCCGCCGGGTGTTCTCGCGCAGGCCGACGAGCGCCCGCCCGAACGGCGAGTAGACGAGCCGTCGCGCGGCCAGGAAGCAGATGAACAGCACCGCCAGCACGTACCAGTAGTGCGTGCGTCCCCACAGGTCGTACTCGAAGGTGCCGAACAGCGGCGCCGGGGTGATGCCGAGCAGGCCGTCGAAGCCGCCGGTCACGTCCGACCAGGCATTCGCCGCCTCGTACAAGAGGATTGCCGCCACTAGCGTCAGCATCAGCAGCGTCAGTCCGTGGTACCGCAGCAGTAGCACGCCGGTGATGAAGCCGTAGGCGGCCGCGACCGCGCCGGCCACCAGCAGGCCGCTGATCGGTTCGTGCCAGCCCAGGTGCGCCGACAACATCCCCGCCGCGTAGGCGCCGATGCCGAAATAGGCCGCGTGGCCCAGGCTGACGATGCCGGCGTAGCCCAGGATCAGGTCGAGCGAGAGCGTGAACAGCACCAGGATCAGCGCCTGCGCGCCCAGCGCCATGTAGCCGGGGAAGACGAAATAGGCGGCGATGGCGGCGAGCCAGACCAGCGCTTCCGCCGGGTGCCAGCGTCCGAAGCCGGCCGCCCGCGCCTTGGCCGCGGCCAGGGTGTCGTTGCTCACCGGCTCAACTCCGCCCGGCCAGGCCCTGCGGCCGGATCAGCAGCAGCGCCAGCGTCAGCGCGTAGATGGAGAAGGCGCCGCCCTCCGGCCACAGGTACTTGCCGGCATTGTCGACGATGCCCAGCACCAGGGCGGCGAAGAACGCACCCTTGATCGAGCCGAGCCCACCGACCGCGACGACGATCAGGAAGTAGACGAGGTACTGCGCGGCGAAGACCGGCGAGACGCCCAGCATCTCGACCGCGACGCCGCCGCCCAGCGCCGCCAGCCCGCTGCCGACCGCGAAGGTGATCATGAACAGGCGGTCGACGTCGATGCCGACGACCTGCGCCATGGTGCGGTTGTCGACGGCGGCGCGGATGCGCGCGCCGAACCCGGTCCGCTCGAACCCGAACCACAACACCGCGATCAGTACCAGGCCGATCCCGATCACCACCGCGCGGAAGGTCGGAAAGGCGCGGAAGCCGAGGTCGATCTGGCCGGTCAGGTAGTCGGGAAGCTGTAGCACCTGCGGCGACGGACCGTAGAAGAAGGTGAAGCCGGCGATCGCCATGAATACGAGGCCGATGGTCAGCATCACCTGGTCGAGTTCGCGCGCCGCGTAGACCCGAGCGTAGCGGAGGCGCTGCACCGGAACGCTGGCAATACCGACGATGACGGCGGCGGCCAGCAGCGCCAGCGGGTAGGGCAGGCCGAGCCCGCCGGTCAGGCTGGTCACGGCATAGCCACCGGCCATCGCGAACGCGCCATGCGCCAGGTTGATAAAGCCCATCAGGCCCATCGTCACCGACAGCCCGACAGAGATCACGAACAGCAGCATCGCGTAGGCGAGGCCGTCGAAGACGATGGAGATGACGACGTCGATCATGGTGCGAAAGGCGTCACGGCCGCCGGCGAGTTGCCGACGGCCGTGATCCTAGCAAGTCGTCAAAGACGCGGCTCAGCCGCCGCACTTGCCGACCTTGAGCTCCTTGCAGGGGTCCTTCACCTGCGGAATGGTGTCGAGCACCTTCACTTTCAGGCGGCCGTTGTCCATGACGATCTCGTGCACGTTCTCGTCCATGACGATATCGCGCGTGTCCGGGTCGATCATGATCGGGCCGCGCGGGCTGTCGAACTTCCAGCCGGCCAGCGCCTTCATCGTGCCCTCGGCGGTCACCTTGCCGTTCTGCGCCTTGATCGCATGGGCAATGGCGGCCATGCCGTCCCAGCCGGCCACGGCCATGAAGTCGGGCGTCGTGTCGTCGCCGTAGGCGGCCT
>CAZVLI010000043.1:0-4158 GCA_964627965.1 uncultured Rhodospirillales bacterium | reverse complement strand
GCCTTCACGAACGCCTGGTTGGTCGGCGTCTCGTAATCGGCGGAGTAGTGGTGCATCGTCACCAGGCCGACGCCGGCTTCGCCCATGCCCTGCAGCTGCGTGTCCTGGGTGATGTCGCCCGGGCCGATCAGCTTGATGCCGGCGTCCTTCATGCCCAGCGAGCCGAAGGTCTTGACCACGGCGGCGGCGTGGTTGCCGGCCGGGACGAAGACGTAGAAGCAATCCGGCTTGGCATCCTTCACACGCTGGAAGAACGGCGTGAAGTCCGGTACCTCGCGTGGGCCGCCCATCGGGATCGCCTCGACGACCTTGCCGCCGGCTTTCTCCAGGCCCATCTGGAACGCGTTCCAACTGTCCTTGCCGGGCGGGTAGTCGGTGTAGCCGACGGCCGCCGTCTTGCAGCCGAGCTTGTCGGCGGCGTAGCCGCCCATCGGATAACCGGAGTGCCACATCGAGAAGGAGACGCGGGCGATATAGGGCGACAGCTTGGTGATCCACGCCGTGCCGGCGTTCATGATCACCATCGGCACCTTGCCCTGCGTCACCAGCGGGGCGCTCGCCATCGCGTTCGGCGAGAAAATGAAACCGGTCAGAAGCTGGACATTCTCGCGCGTGATCAGCTCCTGGACAGCGTTCTTGGCGATGTCGCCGCCCGGGCGCTTCGAGTCGCGCTTGATCAACTCAATCGTATGTCCACCAAAGGTATCGGCGTGTTCCTTCATGTAAAGGTTCATGCCGCGTTCGACCTGCTCGCCGAACTGCGCGGCGCCGCCGGAGAAGGTCAGCACGACGCCGACGCGCACCGTCTCGGCCGCTGCCGGCAAGGCCAGCGCCGCCGCCATGGCGGTGGCCAGCGTCCATGTCCGGATCCCCATGATTATCGCCTCCCGTTATTGCCAGCGCGCATTGATTGCGGGCCAGGATGGCGGCAATTGCGCCACGAACGGGAATTGTTTGCAACCCAAACGAATGGGCGCGGGCGTCAGGCGGCGACGGCCTCGCCGCGCGCTGTTTGGTCGAGGACGAACTGCCGGAACACGCGTAGCAGGTCCATGTCGAGGTGTCCCTCGAAGCCGGCCATGATCTCCAGCGCCTTCTCCGGCGGCATCGCCGGCTTGTAGGCGCGTTCCTCGGCCAGGGCGGCGTAGACGTCGGCAATTGCGGTCAACCGGACAGGATCCTCGAGCTGCCCGGCGCTCAGACCGTCCGGGTAGCCGCCGCCATCGAGTTTCTCGTGGTGATGGACCGCCATGCGCACGATCCGTTCGCTGAGACCGTGTTCGCGCAGCAGGATGGTGCGGCTGTGCTCGGGATGGGTGCGCATCACCTGCCATTCCTCGTCGTCGAGCTTGCTCGGCTTGTCGAGGATCGCGAGCGGGATCATCGCCTTGCCCGCGTCGTGCAGGAACCCGCCGACGGTCAGCTCCTTCAACTCGTCGCCCTTGATACCCAGGGAGCGGGCAAAGAACGCGAGGACGCCGCAGACGAACATGCTGTGGCGGTAGGTGTTGTTGTGGTGCTTCTGTAGGGCGCCGAGCCAGCGGTCGACATTGGATTCGCCGAGCGACTGCTGGATGTTCTCGCAGGCCTGGTTGACCTTCTCCAGCGGCAGCGCTTCGCCGGCGCTCGCCGCTTCCAGCATGGAATCGAAGCTGACGACCGAGCTACGCAGCGCGCGCTCTTCCGTGGCCTTCAGGTTCGACCAGCCCGCTTCGACGGCACGGTTGAGGCTGGCGCGGACGGCGGCAACGATGGCGCCACCGTCATAAGGCGGCACGAAGCAGTTTTCGCCGCCAAGCTCGCGCGCCGCGTCGACGTATTGCAGCTTGTAGCTGCGGAACACGAAGACCGGTGTGATCGCATGGCGCTGGCACAGCTCACCGATACGCGCGGCTTCGCCGCCGCCGAGGCGCGCCAGGCAGAAAACGGCGACCTGGGGCAGCGTGCCCTCGAAATCCAGGGCCTCGTTGAGCTTGATGGTCTGGGATGAGAAGCCCATAGCCAAAATGGACTCCACGGCCGGTTCGGCCGGGTTGCCATCGCTTATGAGCGCCACCTGGTAGCTCGGCTGCATTGTTGTGCGTTCTTCGGCCATGTCGTTTCCGCTCTACCCCCTGGCCCGATGTTGCAGTCCGGCGGGTAAATACTTGGTTATTGCGGAAAGGTTCGTTTTCACACGAATAGCAATCCATTAGCGATGAGTGCTAACGCCGGTGACGTCGCGAGCCTTCTAAGTCACTTCCTGGCTTGCTATGCTGTGTCCATCATCAATCCAAGCCGTGTCGTTCTCGCTCGTTTGCGCCGATCGCCGATCGGGTCGCTCTTGATGGCGCGTGCGGGTGCGGTGCTGTGCAACGACGAGTGAGGCGAAGACGATGACGACAGCCAAGGCGGGCGACACGGTCCGCGTCCATTACACCGGTACGCTAAGCGACGGGACGCAGTTCGACAGTTCCGCCGGCCGCGATCCTCTCGAGTTCTCCGTCGGCAGCGGACAGGTCATCGCCGGCTTCGACAACGCCGTCACAGGGATGTCGATTGGCGAGAGCCGCACCGTGAACATCCCGTCCGGCGAAGCCTACGGTCCGCGCCAGGAGGAACTGGTGCACGACGTGCCGCGCAGCGCGCTGCCGGAGGGTATGGAACCCGAAGTCGGCATGTCCCTGCAGGCTCAGACGCAACAAGGTCAGGCGGTGCGCCTGGTCGTGACCGCCGTGGGTCCGCAGTCGATCACCGTCGACGGCAATCATCCGCTGGCAGGCAAGGACCTGTCGTTCGAGATCGAACTCGTCGAGATCGTCTAGGGCGCCCCGCGCCTAGGTTTCCGGCGTTTCCGCGGTGTGATCGGTCGGTTGAGGCGTTGCCGTGAGCACGGTGACGCCATCGGGCGACCGAAAACGGTGCCAGCAGCCCTGCGGCACCACGGTCAGCATGCCGGCCTTCAGTTCCAGATCCACCGCGCCGCCGTCTGTCAGGATGGTGAGCGTGGTCGCGCCCTCCAGGACGTGCACCAGTTCGTCGCCCATCCGGTGACGTTCCCAGGCGCTTTCGCCACGAAACCGGCCGGTGAAGATGCCGCCCTCGCGGAAATCGGCCAGCGTGGCGAAAGCGGGAGCGGCTTCTTCTGCCGGCGTATCGGGCCGCCGGTTGTCGAGCATCGGCCGTCCCGCCAGCGCGTCGGCGATGGAGATCGCCTGCGGCATCTTCGCGCTCATCCGTGTCGTTCCCTTGTCTCCGGGGCATCAGTCTAACGCGCCGGGTGCAACAAGGCTTTGACTTCGCGGCCTCGGCTGCCGTCTCATACCGCAGGTGCGAAGAGGGGCGGCATGAGCGGACTGCGGATCGGGATCGACACGGGCGGTACATTCACCGACATCGTCGCTGTGGATGGCGCGAGCGGCGCCATGCGGGTGACGAAAGTTCCCTCCACGCCAGCCAATCCCGCCATCGGTCTGGTCAACGGCGTCAGCAGCATCTTGCAGACGCTGGACCTGCCGGCCAGCGCCGTCGATGGGCTCGCGCATGGCACCACGGTCGCCACCAACGCGCTGCTGCAAGGCCAGATCGACGGCCTCGGCCTGATTGTCACCGAGGGCTTCCGGCACGTGCTGGAAATCGCGCGGCAATCGGTGCCGGACGGCTACGGCAACAGCTACTTCTGGGTGAAGCCGGACCGCCTGGTGCCGTTGCATCACGTGCGGGAAGCTGGCGGCCGCCTGAACGTGCGCGGCGATGAACTGCGCCCGCTCGATGAGGCGTCGGTGCGCGCCGCCGCCGAGGTGTTCAAGGCCGAGGGCATCAAGGCCATCGGCATCTGCCTGATCCACGCCTACGCCAACGACGCGCACGAGCGCCGTGTCGCCGAGATCGTGCGCGAGGTCTACCCCGAAGCGGCGCTGTCGCTGAGTTGCGAGGTGCTGCCGGAGTATCGCGAGTACGAGCGCGCGGTAACGACGCTCGTCGATGCCTACGTGAAGCCTTATATCGAGCGCTATCTCGCCCGCGTGGCCGACGAACTGGGCGACGACCTGCGGGCCAAGCCGTTCCTGGTGATGCAGTCGTCGGGCGGAGTGATGAGCGCCGATCAGGTCACCGGCAAGCCGATCACCACCGCGCTCAGCGGCCCGGCAGCAGGCGCCCTCGGCTCGGCGGTGATCG
>CAZVLI010000042.1:10464-12032 GCA_964627965.1 uncultured Rhodospirillales bacterium | reverse complement strand
ACTCGCTGGCGGCCGGCGTGGCGCCAATCGTCGGCGGCCTTACCGCCGACTTCTTCCTGCGCCGAGAACTCTCCCTGGTCCTGCGCTGGACGGCGCCGGACGGCGAGCGCGACATCCCGGCGCTGTTTGTCGGCGGCTGGGACTTCTTCTTCATTCTGGCGGCCGTCATCGGCCTCTACTCTCTGCACCGCCTGACGCTGGTGCAAGAAGCTGGCGGCGAGGAGCAATCGTTGGTGCTACACGACGTGATGGCGGAAACGCGACGCACGATCCGCAGCTTTTCTACCGTTGCCGGCTTGAAGGCGATGACCGAACTGCCGCTGAATCTGATTCAGCGGTCTTTGCGACGTAACCGCCGAAGCTAGATAATGACGGCGTGGGGACGATAATCGAGATCGGCCGCCGACGCGGTCGGGGAGGAATATCGATGACCATGTGGCGCACGCTCGCCGCCGGCTTGCTGGCGAGCACACTGTTGATCCCGGCGGCCGAGGCGCAGAACCGCTACCAGCGCTGGAAGCAGAACGAAGAGCAATCGCAGGTGCACCTGCGTCAGGCGCTGGACGAGCTGGATCGGCTCATCGGTGAGGCCGAACGCGCGCGCGCGGCCGATCCCCGCTTCCTGCAGGACCTGCGCGGACTGAGCCAGCGCTACCGGGCGCAGGTCCAGGCCGGCGGCGGCACCGCCACGACGCCCGCGGCGAGCGGTCCGTTCATCGCCGACGATTTCCGCGACGGCGACTTCGCCTACAATCCGCGCTGGCAGGTGCTGTCGGGCAGCTTCCAGGTGCTCAGCGACGCCAAGCTGATCAGCGCGGTGGTCCTGAAAGAGGACGATCGCAAGGCGGCGGAGCGGGATGCCGGCGGCAACACCCGCGCCGGCGACGTGATCGGCATCCTGAGCCAGATCCTGCTCGGCAATCAGGGCGGCGGCAGCCAGGACAAGCGCGAGATCCAGGCGACGCAGGAGAACGCGGAAATCCGCACGCAGGCGTCGATCCCGAACGCCTTCACGCTCGACGTCGACATTTCGTCGCGCACAACGCAGGGCGCCATCGAATTCGCCGTCTCGCAGGGCGACACGGTGCGGCCGGGCTATGGCCTGCTCTATCGGACCAGTCAGGGGCTGTTGCTGATCCGGCGCGGCAACAGCGGCAACGAGACCATCGCCCAGGCGAACCTGCGCGGCTCGCTCTTCGACGGCATCGAGCACAACATCGTCTGGGCCCGCGACCGTTCCGGCGGCATGTACGTGGAGATCGACGGTGCCCGCGTGCTGCGCGTCACCGACCACGCGCTGCAGGACCCGTTCGACGGGCTCTCGGTCATCAACCGCGGCGGCGTCCACCTCGTTCACAAGGTCAAGGTGGACAAGAACTAGCGCGGCGACACCCGCAACGACGACAAGCGTGCCTTCGAGGATGGCCGGATCAAGTCCGGCCATCCCGGGACGGCAGAAACGCTATGCCAGGAACTTGCGGAACTGCGGCGGACGCTTCTCGTTGAGCGCCTGCACGCCCTCCTTCGACTCCGCCGCCCAGGATCGTTACCCTGGCCGGACGAACGCT
>CAZVLI010000042.1:0-10454 GCA_964627965.1 uncultured Rhodospirillales bacterium | reverse complement strand
GTGTCGTAATAGAGCTTCAGCGCCTGCATGCCGAGGCCGCCAATGCCACGGATGTTGTCGCTGTCGGCATTGAAGGAGCGCTTGGCGATGGCGATGGCGGTCGGCGAGCGCTGCACCAGCTCGGCGCACCACGAAGCGACTTCCTCGTCGAGCTGATCCTCCGGCACGGCCTTGTTGCACAGGCCCATCTCGACCGCCTCGGCAGCCGTGTAGCGCTTGCACATGTACCAGATCTCGCGCGCCTTCTTCTCGCCGACGATGCGGGAGAGGTAGGCGGTGCCAAAGCCGGGATCGACCGAGCCCATCTTCGGGCCGACCTGGCCGAAGATCGCGCTGTCCGCCGCCAGGGTCATATCGCACAGCGTCGCTAGCACGTTGCCGCCGCCGATGGCGAAACCGCGCACCTTGGCGACCACCGGCTTCGGCACGTCGCGGATGATCGAGTGCAGCTCCTCCACCGGCATGCCAACGGTGCCGCGCGCGTCCTTGTCGCCGTACTGGCCGTCGTGGTCTTTCTGGTCGCCGCCGGTGCAAAAGGCCTTGTTGCCGGCACCGGTCAACACGATGGCGCCGATCTGGTCGTTCCAGCCGGCGGTCATGATGGCGTCGATCAGCTCGACCACGGTGCGCGGGCGGAAGGCGTTGTAGCGGTCCGGCCGGTTGATGGTGATCGTGGCGACGCCGTCGGTCTCGTCGTAGAGGATGTCGGTATAGGCCATGGCTGGGCTCCCTGAATTTTCGTTCGCTAGTGTACTACTGCCACGAGGGTGACCACCGCAAGCGCGACGAGCTGGCCACCGAGTCCGATCAGGACCGGCGCGGCGAGGCTGCCGCGGCTGTTGTAGAGCGCGATGGCGGCCTTGAGCACGGTGTTGGCGACGATCGCCAGCAGCACAGCGTCGCGCGCCGTCGTGAGATCGAGCGAGGTGCGGCCGATGGTCAGCGTCACCGCGTCGACATCGAGCAGCCCGGACAAGCCCGCGAGTGCCAGAACGCCGGCATCGCCGATCCAGGCGCGCGCGGCCGCCGCCGCCACCGTCACCGCCGCAAGCAGAGCGCCGAACGCCACCCAGAACTCGAACGGATTCTTGAGTTCGATCGCCGCCTTGGTCCCGCGGTCGGCGCGGCGAAGCAGGACCAGCGCCACCGCCAGGCCAGCCAGCACCGCCGCCGCGATAGCCGGCAACAACGCCAACGACAGTTCCCGGTTGATGACCGACACCACCGCCAGGCTGCGCAACAGCATCACCGAGGAGGCGAGCACGATGCCGGCGCCGGCCAGGCGCACGTTCTCCGGCCGGCGCGACAGGCCGATGGTCACGGCGGTGGAGGAAACCAGCGCGCCGGCGAGCGCGGCAAACAGCGTGCCGCGCCGGGCGCCGAAATGGCGGACGCCGACATACCCGACGAAGCTCACCGCGCAGATCAGCACGACCATCAGCCAGATGTCGCGCGGGTTCAGCGCCTGCCACGGGCCGAAGCCGCGATCAGGCAGCACCGGCAGCAAGGCGAAGGACATCACCAGCAGCTTCAGGACGGCCAGCAACTCGTCGCGGTCGAGGCGGCGGATGGCCGCATGCAGTTCGGTCTTGATGCCGAGCAGCAGGGTCGCGACGACGCCGGCGGCGACGGCGAAAGCCAGCTCGCCGAACATCGCCGCCGCGCCGAGCGCATAGGCCAGCAAACCGGCGATCACGGTGGTGGCGCCGAGGTCGCCGGTGGTCGGCAGGGCACGCACGCGCAGCACCACCAGCACCACGGCGACGGCGACGAAACCGGCCGCCAGCGGCAACGCGCCGATGTCGCCGTAGATCAGGCCGGCCGCGGCACCCAGCAGCGAGAGCAACGCGAAGGTGCGGATGCCGGCGACGGCCCTACCCTCCGGCTCGTCACGGCTGCGCCAGCCGCGCTCCAGGCCAATCAGGACGCCGATGGCGCAGGCGATCGCCAGGCGTTTGAGGATCTCGACGTCGTCCATGCAGCGTCCAGTATAGACGGCGAGGCGGTTGCCGCGATGAGGCGCAAAGGCGCACTATCCCACCATGACCAGTTACCGAGAGAGCCGCGACGCGTTCGACTGGCAGGAGGTACTGGCGGCACTCGACTGGGTGCCCGACCGACCGGTGAACGTCGCTGCGACACTCGCCGACCGTCATGTCGACAGCCAACACGTCGCACTCGATTGGCATGGCCGGAACGGTGAGCGGCGACAACTGAGCTTCGCCGAACTGGCCGAGGCATCCGCTCGTTTTGCCGGGTTGCTGGCCTCGCGCGGCGTCGGCAAAGGCGACCGCGTGGCGATGGTCATGCCGCGCGTTCCGGAAACCGTCATCGCGATGCTCGGCATCTGGCGCGCCGGCGCGATCTACGTCCCGATCTTCTCCGCCTTCGGCGCAGACGCGATCCGAATGCGCCTGCAAGACAGCGGCGCCAAGCTGCTGCTAACCCACACGGACTATGTCGACGGCTTGGCGGCCGCGCGCGACGCGGTGCCGGACGTGGTCGTCGTCGGCGACGACTTCGAGGCGGCGATGGCGGCGGCGGCCCCGACCGCTCCCGTGCCGATGGACCGGCGCGATCCAGCGTGCCTGCTCGATACATCCGGCTCCACCGGCACGCCGAAGGGCGTGATCATCTCGACGAACTTCGTGGCCGCGATCGCGCCCGGGATCCGCCACTGCGCCGACCTGACCCCGGGCGATGCGTTCTGGCCGACCGGCGACCCGGCGTGGGGCTACGGGCTGGTCTGCTACGCCGACGCGCTGGCCTTCGGCTGCGGCGTGACCATGTGGCAGGCGCAGCCGAACGCGGAGGCCGCGCTCGACTTCATCGCCGCCAACAAGGTCACCAACCTGGCAACGGTGCCGACATTGCTCCGCGGCATCATGGCACTGGGCATGGACAGGGTGCGGGCCGCTGACGCGCCCGTGCGTCGCATCTGGAGCTGTGGCGAGCCGCTGAACGCAGAAGCGGTGAGGTTCTTCCGCGATGCGTGGGGGACGCCGCCGCTGGACACCTATGGCTCGTCGGAGATGGGTCTGCCGGTCGGCAACCTCGCCGCCCTGCCCGACGAGGTGCGGCCCGGCTCCATGGGTCGACCTTTGCCCGGCCAGTGGGTCGACGTGGTGGACGAGGCCGGGGAGCCGGCCGCCGACAACACCGTCGGCCTGATCGGCCTGGCCCACAGCGATGAGGGCTTCTACGCCACGCACTACTGGAACAACGAGACGCTGACCGACGAGGTGTTTGGACAGCGCTGGATCGTCACCAACGACCTCGGGCGGCGCGACGCCGACGGCTTCCTGTGGTTCGAGGGACGCTCCGACGACGTGATCAAGTCGGCCGGCTATCGCATCGGCCCCTTCGAGGTGGAAAGCGCGTTGCTCGAACATCCGGCGGTCGCCGAGGCGGGCGTGGTCGGCAAGCCGGACGACCTACGCGGCCATGTGGTGATGGCGTTCGTGGTGCTCGCACCCGGCCATGATGGCGACGAGGCGCTGGAGAAGGATCTGGCGCAGACCGTACGCGGGCATCTCGGCGCCCACGCTACGCCGCGCGCCTTCGCTTTCGTCGACGAATTGCCGAAGACCGAGAGCGGCAAGATCCAACGCTTCAAACTGCGGTCGGAGGCCGCCCAACGATGATCGCGACAGCGCTGAAGCCCACGTACTTCCCCTGGATGGACTATGCCCGCTACTCGTTCTCGCTTGGCCTGAAGGCCGGCGAGCGGACGTACCTGTCCGGCCACACCGCCAGCGAGTACGACGCCGACGCCAAGCGCATGGTGATCAAGGGCGGCATGGCCGAGCAGACACGAACCGCCTACGACAAGCTGGAAGCGATCCTGGCCGCCGACGGCAAGTCACTGGCCGACGTGGTGCGGCTGGTCGAGTATGTCACGCCCGATGGGATCGAGCGTTACGCCGAGGCCGAAGCGGTACGGCACGAGCGGCTCGGCCCGAACACGACCATCAACACGGTACCGGTGAAAGCCCTGCTGCGGCGCGACGCCTTTATCGAGCTGGAGGCCACGGCGGGGCCGGAGACGGCCGCGGCCGGCGGCGCCATCGACAGCGCCGGGCTGGTCTTCCTGCCGACGCTCTATCCACGCAACGGCGGTGACCTTGTGACGCAGTGCCATGACGTGTTCGATCAGGCCGAAGCGCTCCTCAAACCGCTCGGCCTCGACCTCAACGCGGTGGTGAAGACGGTCGAGTTCATCCCGCCCTCGGTGCTTCCAACCTACAAGGAAAGCGCCAAGGTTCGGCGCGAGCGCTTCACCGGCGTCTATCCGGCGGCGACCGGCATCATCATGCCGCGGCTGGTGCGCGACGACGCCATGCTGCAGATCGACATCACCGCGGCACGCGACGCGCCCGAGGCGGTGAATCCGGGCTGGAAACGGTTCGAACGGCTGACCTACAGCCCCGGCGTGAAGGCCGGGAAGCTGCTGTTCCTGTCCGGCATGATGGCGCTCGACCCGGAGACCGGCGCGCCGGTCGCGGAGAACGACGTCGTGGCCGAGGCGGAGGCGACCTACACGCGTCTTCTTGAGGTCGTGGCGGCGGCCGGGGGCGGACCGGGCAACCTGGTGAAGACCATCGAGTACACGACGCCAGCGGCACAGGCGAATTACCGCGACGTCGCCAAGGTGCGCCAGCGGCTGCTGCAGGAGCCATATCCGGCCTCGACCGGGCCGCTTTGCGAAACACTGCTGCGGCCGACGATGAACATCGAGATCTGCTCGATCGGGGTACTGGACTGATCCATGGCGCTGCTCACCGACGAACTCAGAGGCTGGGTCGGCCGCGAGGTCACCTATCCGGCGCACGAGCCGCTGTCGCGCGCCTCGATCCGCTATTTCGCGCTGGCGCTGGATGATCGCAACCCGCTCTATACCGACCCCGATGCCGCACGGGCTGCGGGCTACCGAGACGTGATCGCACCGCCGACGCTGATCTGCGAGACCTGCCAGTACTCGAACAACCGGCCGCACGGGAACGGCTATATCGGTCACGAGTGGGACCTGCCGGTCGCCAATATGCGGATGATCAGGGCCGGCAACGACTATTCGTTCGAGCGACCGGTGCATCCCGACGACGAAGTCTCCGTGACCTGGCGCCTGGAGAACATCGAGGAGAAGCCGTCGCGGCGCGGCGGCACGCAACTCTACGTCACCTCGCTCGGCCGCTACGAGAACCAGGACGGCGAGTTGCTTGCCACCAACCGCGAGCGCGTGGTGCTGCAACCGATCGACCCGGAGGCCGCATCGTGAAGCCTGGCGATGCCCTGCCCGAACTGACCCGTCACGTGACGCCGGACCTGATGATGGCCTACGGCGCGGCGACCTGGGACTGGCACCGCATGCACTACGACCAGGCCTACGCGCGCGACATCGGGTTGCCGGACCCGGTGCTCGACGGGCAGTCCTACGGCGCCTTCTTCGCCATGCAGGCGATGGACTGGGCGGGGCCGCGCGGCTTCGTCAAACGGCTGGACTTTCAGATGCGGGCGATGGTGTTCCCGGACGACACGTTCGTCGTCACTGGCGCCGTGGAAAGCGTCGCCGATGGCATCGCGACGCTGCGTCAGGAACTCAAGGTCGGGGACCGACTCTGTAGCACCGCGACGACCACGGTTCGTCTGGGGTGAACTAGAGCAGTTCACCCAACCAGGCCAGCTTGGCCGGGTCTTCCGGTGCGAAGGGAAGGACGTCGTCGAAGCCGATATCCGCCAGGCGTTGCAGAGTTTCCTTCGCCTGGCCCTTGTCGCGGGTCAGCACGACGGTCGGCGTGACGCCGTGCGGCGAGACCACCGGGCCGTCATACTCGACCAGGACGTTGGCCATGATCGCGCGCTTGCCGCCGGCGTCGCGGAACGCGCGCATGCCGACGTCCAACTGGTCCCACTCGCTGCGCAAGCCGGACGCGATCCAGCCGTCGTAGTTCTTCGCGGCGCGCTCGATCCAGGCCGGGTTGCGCCACGCCGCCAGCAGCATCGGCGGCGCGTGGAAGCCAGGCCACGGCACCAGCTTGCCGCGGTTCACGGTCTCGCCGGCCCAGGCCTGTCGCATCGTTGCGATCGCCGGCTCGAAGTTCTTGAAGCGGTTCTCGTAGTCGGCGCCCACGACATCGAAATCGCCGAGTGTCGAGCCCGGACCGACGCCGAGACGAAAGCGGCCGCCGGCGAGCACCGTGAGCCCGGCCAGCCGGTTGGCCAGTTCGGCCGGGTTGCGCGGCGAGACCTGCAGGATGCAAGTGCCGAGCTCGATGCGCGACGTCACCGCCGCCATGGCGCCCAGCGTGGTCAACGTATCGAGCTGCGGCGCGCCACGCCCGAAGGCGTCGGTCGACCACAGACCGGCGAAACCGCCCTCCTCGACGGCGCGCGCGGTCGCAGCCAGCCGCGCCAGCGGCGCGGAGTCGTCACCACCCGCCCGTGGCCCCATCCGCAGCACCACGCCCATTCGCATCGTCGAATCCTCCCGAAGACCGCGCCGGTCGGTTTACACCATCAGGTACTTCTCGCGCACCTCCGGGTGCTCGGCGAGGTCGGTGATGGTGCCTTCGTAGCGGATCGCGCCCTGCTCGATGATGTAGGCGCGGTCGGCCAGCTCGTTGGCGAAGCGGAGGTTCTGTTCCGACAGCAGCACCGTGACCCCGGTCTCGCGCAGCGCCTTCAGCCGTTCGAGCAAGGCCTCGACAACCAGCGGCGCCAACCCCTCCGATGGCTCGTCCAGCAACAGCAGGTCGGGATTGCCCATCAACGTCCGGCCGATGGCGACCATCCGTTGCTGCCCGCCGGAGAGCAGGCTGGCGCGGCGGCTCATGAATTCCGACATGTCGGGAAACAGCGCCACCACCTCGTCGACCCCGAACCGGATCGAGCCGTCCGGCGCCGGCCGGCGTGCGGTCTCCAGATTCTCCGCCACCGTGAGGGCGCCGAACAGCCGCCCGTTCTCGGGCACCAGGCCCATGCCCAGGCGATTGATCCGGAATGGCTCCAGGCCGGCGATCTCCTGATCATGCAGCCTGATCGAGCCGGCCTTGGGCGGCACCAGCCCGATCAGGCTGGACAAGGTCGTCGTCTTGCCCGCGCCGTTGCGGCCGAGCAGGGCGACGACCTCGCCCTGGCCGATCTCCAGCGAGATCCCGAACAGGACCTGGCTTTGGCCGTAGGCCGCCTCCAGGTCCTTGACGCTCAGCACCTAGTTACCGCGCAGCTTGGCGATCTCCTCGCACGGGCGCGCCACGGTCTTGAAGTTGATCGTCTTCGGGTTTGGCACGCCGATGCCGTCGGGCAGCTTGTCGTCCCATGCGACCTTGCCGACGTAGAAGTTGTACATCGCCATGTGGTCGCACTCGCGAACCTCGACCGGCCCGACCGGGCTGGCGAAGTTCAGACCGCCCAGCGCCTTGGCCACGGCGGCAGGATCGTCGCTACCGGCCTTCTTCATCGCCTCGGTGATCATCTTGCCGGCGATGTAACCGACCGGCGAGGAACCGGTCGGATAGGTGCCGGCCTTCTTCTCGACCGCCGACGCGAAGGCCTTCGATTCCGCCGTGTCGATGGCGTAGAAGGGATACCAAGCCGTGGTGACGGTGTTCTTCGGCAGGATGTCCTTCATCGGGCCCATCTTGGCGATCTCGGCGCCGTGCACGTAGAACTCGGTGCCGTCGAACAGCCCGAAGTCGGACGCGGCCTTCAGGAAGTTGATCAGGTCGCCGCCGAACACACCGGCCACGACCATGTCGGCGGGCCGTGCCTGCAACGCCGTGACGTGCGCGGCGAAGTCGGCGGCGCCGAGCTTCGGCCACTCCTGCCGGATGATTTCGATGTCGGGCCGTACCTTCTTCAGCGCGTCCACGAAATCAGAGGTGAAGTGCTGGCCGTACTCGTAGTCCGGCGCGATGGTCGAGATCGTCTTCACGTCACCGCGGTCGCGCAGGTACTCGGCCATGATCGCGCCGAGTTCGACGGTCGACAGGTTGGCGCGGCCGACGAAGTCGTGGCCGGCCTCGCCGGTCAGCCGCTTGGTGACGGCGAAGCCGCCGACCACGACGGCATTCTGTTCCTTGCCGATGGCGCTGACCGCGACCGCGGCACCGGAGTGGATGCCGACGGAGAGGAACTTCACGTTCTGCTCCAGGATCATGCGGCGTGCCTCGGTGACCGCCTTCTCGACCTTGAAGCCCATGTCCGCCGTTTCCAGCTCGAACATGCGGCCGTTCAGGCCGCCGGCGGCGTTGGCCTCGTCGAGAGCGACCTCGAACCCGGCCTTGATCATCTCGGCGATGAAAGCGACGCCGCCGCTATAGATATCGATCAGGCCGATCTTGACCGGCGCCTTGTCCTGGGCCCAGGCGGCGCTTGCCGCCACCAACCCGGTCGCGAGGGTCATCGAGGCGACCCATCCGCGTACACTCGACTTCATTGGCTATCCCTCCGCTTTGCGACTTCCCCAGGATCATTTTCGGAAGGGGAATGGCGCAGCGTCAATACCGGCCGTCTGGACGGTTTGCATATCGACAGTCATAGTTGACGGGTTATGGACGTCGTCGCCGACCTTCTCAGCCAGCATTTCGGCTGGATCAGCAACCCCACCGTCGTTATCCGTCAGGCGCTGTCGGGCATCGCCAACGGGATGTTGCTGTTCCTGATCTCGGCCGGCCTGACGCTGATCTTCGGGGTGACCCGGATCCTGAACTTCGCGCACGGCACGATGTTCATGTTCGGCGCCTACGCGGCGCTGTCCGTCGCCGGCCTGGCGATCGGCGGCATGCCGGGTTTCATCCTCGGCCTGGTGCTCGGCACGGCGATCCTGCTGATCATCGGCGCAGGCCTGGAAATGGCTTTGCTGCGGCCGATCTACAAGGCGGCGCACGAGTACCAGTTGCTGCTGACCTTCGGACTGGTTCTGATGCTCGGCGACGCGGTGCTGATCGTGTTCGGCAGCGAGGACCACTCGATCTCGGCACCGTCGATGCTGACCGGCGCCAGCAAGGTCTTCGGCGTCACATTTCCAACCTACCGGCTGTTCCTGATCTTTGCCGGCATCGCGGTGGCGGTCGGGCTGTGGCTACTGCTGCACCGGACCCGGTTCGGCATCTGGATTCGCGCCGCGACCATCGACCGCGAGATGCTGAGCGCGCTGGGCGTCGATACCAAGCGCCTCTACACCGGCGTGTTCGCGCTGGGCACGGCACTGGCCGGCTTCGGCGGGGTGCTGGCGGCACCGACCATCGCGGTCGGGCCAGGGCTGCACGTGCAGGTCATCATCGACGCCTTCGTCGTCGTGGTGATCGCCGGCATGGGCAGCGTGCCGGGCGCGTTCGTCGCCTCGCTGCTGGTCGGCCTGGTCAACGCCTTCGGCATCCTGGCCTTCCCCACCCTGGCGGTGGTGCTGACCTTCGCGCTGATGGCGCTGGTGCTGGTGGTTCGTCCCTGGGGCCTGTTCGGGCATCCGGAATGAGCGGCGAGCAGACGCAACGGGCCCTGTGGGCCATCATCGCGGTCGCGGCCCTGGCCGTGCCGTTCGTGGCGCCGGAGTTCTGGATCTTCATCGCGGTGGAGATGCTGGCCTTCGCGCTCTACGCGACCAGCTTCAACCTGCTGCTGGGCTATGGCGGGATGCTGTCATTCGGCCAGCCGGCCTATTTCGGCATCGGCGCCTATGCCTGCGCGATCCTGCTGACGAAGGTCGGCTGGCCGTTCTGGATGGCGATGCTGGCGGCGCCGATAACCGGAGCGGTGGCGGCGGCGGCGGTCGGCTACCTGTCGGTGCGGCTGTCGGGCATCTACTTCGCGATGCTGACCTTCGCCTTCCAGATGCTGTTCTACACCATTGCCCTGAAGGCGCGGGACCTGACCAACGGCGACGACGGCATCACCGGCATCGAGCGGCCCGGCCTGCTGGCGCAGCCGGAGTGGTACTACGCCTTCGTGCTGGTCGTGGTCGCGGGCTGCCTGTTCGCGCTCTACCGGATCACCATCTCGCCGTTCGGCCAGACCCTGCGCGCGACCCGCGAACATCGCCAGCGGGTGCAGTATCTCGGCGTCGACGTGCGCAAGCACCAGTGGGCGACCTTCGTCATCGTCGGTGCCTTCTCCGCCGTGGCCGGCGCGCTGTTCGCGCTGTCGACGCGGGCAGTGTTCCCGGACTGGCTGTACTGGACCGCCAGCGCGGTGCCGATCCTGATGGCGGTGCTGGGCGGCCTGCGCAAGTTCACCGGGCCGATCCTGGGCGCCATCGTATACGTCGCGCTGGAGACCGTGATCTCCGGCTACACGACTTACTGGCCGCTGTTCATGGGCGGCGTGATCGTGGCGCTGGTGCTGTTGCTGCCCGACGGGCTGCTGGGCTGGAGGGCGGCGCGTGCCCGGACCTGAGCCAATGTTGCAGGTCAGCGGGCTGTCGAAGAATTTCGGCGGCCTGGCGGCACTGGCCGACGTCG
>CAZVLI010000041.1:0-12081 GCA_964627965.1 uncultured Rhodospirillales bacterium | reverse complement strand
ATCACTTCCTCGCCGGTGCCATCGCCTATGACGGGTCGAGCGCGGTGAAGGGCCACGGCTACCAGGTGCATCTCGGCGCCAACAAGCCGGCCAGCCGCGGCCACGTCAGGTTGAAGTCCGCCGAGCCCGAGGCGCCGCCGGAGATCGTCTTCAACTACCTCTCCGAGCCCGCCGACCGCGAAGCCTTCCGTGCCGGCGTCACCCTCACGCGCGAGATCCTGGCGCAGCCAGCCTTCGATCCCTACCGGGGGCCGGAGATCATGCCCGGCGACGATGTTCGCGGCGACGACGAGATTGACGCCTGGGTGGCCGAGACCGCCGCCACCGCCTACCACCCCGCCGGCACCTGTCGGATGGGTGCGGACGATCTGGCCGTGGTCGATCCGCAATGCCGGGTGCGCGGACTGGAGGGGCTACGCGTGGTCGACAGCTCGATCATGCCGACGCTGACCAACGGCAACATCAATGCGCCGACGATCATGATCGGCGAGAAGGCCGCCGATCACATCCTCGGTCGCGAGCCGTTGCCGCGCGCCAACGCGCCGACCTTCTACCCGGATGACTGGGAGACGCGACAGCGCGGTTGACTTCTAGAAGTGAATGATCGTTCATTTCTAGATGGCCTATCGCCGGACCGAACAGATCAGCCACCGCCTCGCCGCCCGCCGGCAGGCGATCCTCGACGCCGCCCAGGCGGCGGTGGCCGAGGCCGGCTTTCACGCATTGTCGATGCAGGCGGTTGCGGACCGTGCCGGCGTCGCGGCCGGCACGCTCTATCGCTACTTCCCGTCCAAGGCCGGCCTGTGCACCGAGATCGTGACCGGCGTCTCCGAACGCGAGGTCGGCGTGCTGCGCGCCATCGCCGCCGGCGACGAACCGGTGCTGGACCGGTTGGGGCGAGCCATCGCCACCTTCGCGCGCCGGGCGTTGCGCGCGCGGACGCTGGCCTATTCGCTGATGGCCGAGCCGGCCGGCCCTGAGCTTGACCGGTTGCGCATCCACTATCGCGAACAACTCGCCGGCGTGCTGGTCGGCCTGATCGACGAGGCGGTCGCGGCCGGCGCGTTGCCGATGCAGGACGCCACCGCGCGCGCCGCCTTCATGGTCGGCGCCTTCATCGAAGGGGTGATCGGCCCACACGCCCCAGACCTGCCGCCCGCGCGCCACGCCGCGCTGGCCGAGGACATCGCGCGCTTCTGCCTGGCCGGTGCCGGCGCGACGCAACTGGAGGACACATCGAGATGGACGCGATCCCGCAAACCGGCGGCATAGACTACCGCGCGCTGATCGAGCCGATGCGGGTGCACGGCAGTCTCTATACCGACGCCCAGGTCTTCGCCGACGAGATGGAGCGCATCTTCCTGAAGGGCTGGGTCTTCGTCGGCCACGAGTCGGAGATCCCCGACCCTGGCGACTGGGTCAGTCGCCGCCTCGGCCTGGAGCCGGTGATCATGCTGCGCGACGGCAATGGCGAGGTCAGGGTGCTGGCCAATCGTTGCCGCCATCGCGGCACGACGCTGTGCCAGGCCAACAGCGGCAAGGGCGCGCGTGCCTTCCGCTGTACCTTCCACGGCTGGGTCTATTCGTTGGAAGGCGAACTGAAGGCGGTGCCCGGGCGGAGCGGCTTCACCGGCAGCTACGACGACCTGGCACTCGACCGGCCCGGCCAGGTCGAGGTCTATCAGGGCTTCGTCTTCGCCAACCAGTCCGGCGACGCCGGCCCGCTCAGCGAGCATCTTGGCCCTGGCGGCATGGCGCTGATCGACCGTGCCTGCGAGCTGTCTCCGGTCGGTCGGCTGAAGCTGGACGCCGGGTGGATCGGCCAGCAGGTCGACTCGAACTGGAAGATGTGGCCCGAGAGCGACAATGACGGCTACCACCTCGCCGTCGCCCACGCGTCGGTCGCCAAGGCCATTCCCGGCACGCAGTACGAGGCGGCGCTGTTCTCCGTTGAGCTGACCAACACGTCGCAGGCGCGCGACCATGGCCACGGCCACGTCGAGCTGGAACTCCGTCGCGGCTACGACAGCGAGCTGGCCTGGCTCGGCACCCGACGCGAGAAGGTGCAGAGCTACTGCGATGCGCTGGAGGCGGCCTATGGCAAGGATGCGACCGACCGCATCCTGTGGGACGGGCCGCCGCACGCGCTGATCTTCCCGAACCTGTTCCTGGGCGAGATGAACATCGCCATGGTACAGCCGCTCGGTCCCGGCGTGACCGCGCACTACCACACGCCGCTGATGCTCGACGGCGTGGATGAGAGCTTCAACGCGCGCGTCTTGCGGCAGTCGGAGGCGGCAATGGGGCCGGCGTCGTTCCTGCTCAGCGACGACGCGGTGATCGCGGAGCGCATGCAGGCCGGCTTCGCCGCCGGGGCTCAGGCCGATCGCGGCTGGATCGACCTGTCGCGCGGCATCGAGCGCGAGCGCACCGATGACGAAAGCAAGGTCAGCCACGTGAGCGACGAGATCACCAATCGCGGCTTCTGGCTGCACTATCGCGATTGCATGGTTGCGCGCGCATGAGTGGCCTGGGGCTGGAAGAGCGGGCCGAGGTCGAAGCCTTCCTGTTCCGGGAGGCCCGGTTGGCGGACGAATCCGACTACGAGGCCTGGGAAGCGTTGCTCTGCGACGACATGCACTACTGGGTGCCGCAGGGTCGCGCCGACTACGACCCCGGCACCAGGATGAGCTTCATCAACGACAATCGCACGCGGCTGGCGACGCGGCTGCGTCAGCTCCGCACCGGCCTGCACCATGCGCAGACACCGCCGTCGCCGATGCGCCGCGTGCTGTCGAACATCGAGATCGAGCCGGCCGGCGACGGTTACACCGTCGGCGCCAACTTCGTGCTCTATGAACACGCGGTGCAGGCCAACAACGCGCTCCGGATCTGGGCCGGCCGCGCGACGTATGGTCTTCGCCGGATCGACGGCGACCTGCGTATGCATCGCAAGGTTGTCGAGCTGGTGAACTCGACCGGGCCGTTGCCGTCTCTTGCCTTCCTGATCTGAACGGCGAAGAGTCGACGCAGGGGAGACACGCCAATGACCGCATCACCGGAACTGCAGCGCGAGATGCTGCGCAAGATGCAGACCATCCGCCGCTTCGACGAACGCGCCTCGACCGACTTCCGCGCCGGCGACATCTACGGCGTGGTGCATTCCTACATCGGCGAGGAGGCGGTCGCCGTCGGCGTTTGCGCGACGCTGACCGACGAGGACAAGATCGTCTCGACCCATCGCGGTCACGGCCACTGCATCGCCAAGGGCGCCGACCTCGACCGCATGATGGCCGAGCTGTACGGCCGCGAGGCCGGCTACTGCAAGGGCAAGGGCGGCTCGATGCACATCGCCGATTTCTCCATCGGCATGCTCGGAGCCAACGGCATCGTCGCTGGCGGCCTCTCGATCGCGACGGGCGCTGGACTGGCGGCGCAGCTCGACGGCGAGGGCCGCGTCGCCGTTTGCTTCTTCGGCGACGGCGCCTCCAACGCCGGGCCGTTCCACGAGTCGATCAACATCGCGGCGGCCTGGAAGCTGCCGGTGATCTACGTCTGCGAGAACAACATGTACGCGGCGCAGACATCGGCCGCCTCGACACAGGGGCTGGAGGACGTCGCGGCGCGGGCCGGCGGCTACGGCATTCCGGGCGTGAAGGTCGACGGCAACGACGTCCTGGCGATCTACGAGGCGGCATCGGCCGCCGTGGAACGCGCGCGGGCCGGCGAGGGGCCCAGCCTGATCGAGTGCAAGACCTACCGCTGGGGCGCGCACACCGAGCGCCCGACCCAACCCGATCCGCGTCCCGAGGGCGAGAAGGCGGCGTGGAAGAAGCTCGACCCGATCGCGCGATTGGTGGAGCACCTGAAATCGCAGCAGGGCCAGCTCACCGACGAGGAGTTCGAGGCGATGGACGGCGAGATCCTGCAGGCGCTGGAGAACTCGGTCAGCTTCGCCAAGGCCAGCCCCTTCCCGACGCCGGACTCGGCGCTCGAAGACGTCTTCGCGGACTAAGGGAGTGGGGGATATGCGCGAGATCAGCTACGCCCGTGCCGCGATGGAGGCCATCGCGGAGGAAATGCGGGTCGACCCGAAGATCTTCACCCTGTCGACGGACGCACCGCCCAAGCTGGTCGAGGAGTTCGGCTCGACGCGCGTGCGCGCCACGCCGATCGCGGAGAGCGCGCTGACCGGCATGGCCATCGGCGCCGCCGGCTCCGGCTACCGACCGATCGTCGACTGGGCGATGGTGACCTTCTGCTTCGTCGCGATGGACCAGATCGTCAACCAGGCAGCGAAGATCCACTACATGTTCGGCGGCCAGGCCAAGTTCCCGATCGTCTACCGCGCTTCGGTCAGCGGCGGCACGCGCCGCGCCGCGCAGCACTCGCAAAGCCCGTATTCCATGTTCATGAACCTGGCCGGGCTGAAAATCATCCTGCCGTCCACGCCCTACGACATGAAGGGCCTGATGAAGACGGCGATCCGCGACGACAATCCCGTCATCTCCTTCGAGTGCGGCCGCCTCGGCACCTACAAGGGCGAGGTGCCGGACGAGGACTACGCCATTCCCTTCGGTGTCGCCGACGTGAAGCGAGAGGGCACCGACTGCACCGTCGTGGCGCTTGCCTGGTGCGTGCACGAGGCGCTGGCTGCGGCCGAGGAACTCGCCAAGGAAGGTATCTCGGTGGAGGTGGTCGATCCCCGCTGCCTGGTGCCGCTGGACGAGGACGCGATCCGCGCCTCGGTGCGCAAGACCGGCCGGCTGGTGATCGCCGACGAGGCCGGCCCGACCGCGGGCGCTTCGGCCGAGATCGCCGCCGTGGTCATGGAAGACCCGGACACGTTCAAGGCCATGCAGGCGCCTGTGAAGCGGGTGTGCGCGCTACAGGTGCCGATCCCCTACAGCCCCGGCCTGGAGGACCACGTCTTCCCCGACCGTCACAAGATCGCGGCCGGGGTGAGGGACGTGCTCGGCGCCTAGCCCGTCGCCGCCAGCGGCTCGAAGGCGTCGGCGCGTTCGTCGGCTGCGGTCGGCGCCAGTTCGCTTTCCGGCTCGCCGGCGATGCGCACGTGGCGCAGGACGCGCGGCTTGTCGTAGTCGTAGGGACACGCCCGGTGCAGCACGCACCGGTTGTCCCACATCATCACATCGCCCGGTTGCCACCGGTGCAGGTAGGTACGCGACGGCTGAATGGCGTGCGCCAGCAGCCGATCGAGCAGCGCCTGCGCCTCGTCGTCCTCCATGCCGGGGATGCGGAAGGCGTGCCGGCCGATGAACAGCGACTTGCGGCCCGTGACCGGGTGCACCTTCACCAGCGGCCGCAGCGGCGCGCCGTAGGTGTGCATGCCGTAGGCCTCGCCAGTGCGGAAGATGAACCCGGCCTTGGCCTGCGAGGCGTAGAGCGAGTGATAGGCGGCGAGGTCGGCGATATGCGCCTTGGTGTCTTCGTCCAGCGTGTCGTAGGCGTCGCGCATGTCGGCGATCTCGGTCTCGCCGCCACTATCCGGCACCACCTGCGCCGAAAGGATCGACGCCTTGGCCGCCAGCGGCATGTACGAACTGTCGGTATGCCAGCCCTCGTTGCCGCGCAGGCTTTGGTAGCGCTTTTCCTCGGCCGTCATCGTTGCGCCGTCGGCCTTCACGTTGCTGATCGAGACCGCGTTGTGGCCCTTGCGCAGCACCTCGATGTTGCCGAAGCGCTTGCCGAAGGCAATCTGCTCCGGGCCGGTCAGGTCCTGACCCGGAAAGACCAGCGCCGCGTGTTCGTGGAAGGCGTCGAGGATCGTCTGCCATTCCGCGTCGTTCATGTCGGCCAGGCGGACGTCGGTGACGCGCGCGCCCAAGGTCGCATCGAGCGGTGTGATCGTCGGCATCTCTGGTTTCCTCCTAGACCGCAGGCTGCGGCGGCACCGGCGTGAGCACCGGCTTGCCGTCGAAGTGGGCGCGCAGGTTGTCATAGACGAGGTCGGCCATGGCGCGCCTCGTTTCGTCGGTTGAGCTGGCGATGTGGGGCGTCAGCACCACGTTTTCCATCGCCATCAGTTCCGCCGGCACCTCCGGCTCGGCGGCGAACACGTCCAGCGCCGCGCCGGCGATGCGCTTCTCCGTCAGGGCCTTCACCAGCGCCGGCTGGTCGACGATGCTGCCGCGCGCGGTGTTGATCAGGAATCCCTTCGGCCCCAGCGCGTCCAGCACCGGGCCGTCGACCAGGTTGCGCGTCGCCGCCCCGCCCTCGCACGCGACGAGCAGGATGTCGGACGCTTCGGCCAGTTCCAGCAGGGTGGGGTAGGGCCGGTAGGGCAGGTCGCCGAACGGTTTGATGTCGTAGTAGCCGATGGCCAGCCCGAACACCTGCGCCCGCCGGGCCACCGCCGAACCGATACGGCCGAGCCCGACGATGCCGAGCCGCTTGCCGCGCACCGTCGTGCCCAGGTCCATCCGGCCGCCGAGCCACTTGCCGGCGCGCAGGAATCGTTCCGACTCGCCGATCCGGCGCGGCGCCATCAGGATGAAGGTCATCGCCAAGTCCGCGACGTCGGCGGTCAGCACGTCGGGCGTGTTGGTGACGATCACGCCGCGCGCTTGCGCCGCAACCACGTCGGTGGCGTCGAAGCCGACGCTGCAACTGGAAATGATCTCCAGATTCTCCAGCCGGTTGATCAGGTTGGCGTTCGGGCCGCGCATGCCGCCGGCCAGGATGCCGCGGATGCGGGGCCCGACCTCGTCCAGCAGCGCCTCCGGGTCGGCGGCGTTGACGAAGTCGTGGATGGTGTAGTCCTTCGTCAGCCGGTCGATCAGGTAGGGCGGCAACGCCGAGACTTGCAGCAGTTCGATCATGTCTGGCGTCCCCATCAGGCCGGCGCGAACACGTCCTCGTGCTTCTCCTGGAAGTTGGCGGCGACCTGGTCGAGGTCGACCGGGCGGCGGAATGCCTCGTCGTTGTGCAGCACCGGCAGCACGTGGTCGGCAAACCGACGCATGTTCATCTCCGCCTGCTCGTGCGGCATGCCGCCGAAGCTGAACTCGGTGACCAGATGGTCGACGCCGGTCAGGCTCCGCAGCTCCGCGATCTGCTCCAGGCAGTCGTCCGGCGTGCCGACGATCTGGATCGAGACGTAGAAGTCGGTCGCCGTCTTGCGGAAGCCCGGGTCGCGCATCTTGGTGTAGGTCTTGGCCATCTTGCCGTAGGACTCGTAGCCCTTCACGTTCGCCAGGTGGCCGTCGGAGAAGTGGTAGTGGTTGTCGATCGAGTCCCACTTGCGGCCGAGATACTCCACGCCGACCTCCTGCGCCTCCTGCCGTGTCTCGAAGCAGGCGACGTTGGTCAGCGCGATCGGCGGCCGCATCGCGTGACCGACGGACTGGGTGATGTCCTTGAAGCGGTAGACGTCCTGCGCCGCCTTCTTCCACTCGTTCTGCATGATCACCAGCATGCCGAAGCCCATCTTCGCCATGATCTCGGCCGACTCCGGGCTCACCGATGAGGCGTAGAAGCGCTTCTCCGGGTGCGACATCGGCCGCGGCCGGATCGAGGTGCGCGGAATCTGGAAGAACTGGCCGTCGTGCTCGAAGGTCTCGTTGGCCAGTGCCTTCACCACCACCTCGGCGGCCTCGACGAAACGCGGGCGCGCCTCGTCCATCGGGATGCGGAAGCCTTCGTACTCGACCGAGGCGGCGCCGCGCCCGAAGCCGAAGATGCAGCGCCCGCCGCACATGATGTCGAGCAGCGCGATCTGCTCCGCGACACGCACCGGATCGTGCCAGGGCAGCACGATCACCGCGCTGCCGAGCGTGATCCGCTTGGTGCGGCCGGCGTAGTAGGCCAGCGTCTGGGTCGGGGCCGGCGACATGGCGTAGCCGGTGAAGTGGTGCTCCAGCGCCCACAGCGAGTCGAAGCCGAGCGGCTCGGCCAGGTCGCCCATGGCCAGGTGCTCGCCCACCACCTCGGCGTCGGTGCGCCCCTCCTTGGTGAGCATGTTCAGCGCGATGCCGACCTTCATGGCGTGTCTCCCTTGTATCGTTGCCCAATTGTCCCGGCCGGCGGCGACCGAGGTCAATGCCAATTGGGCAGGTCGTGGGCTTGACCGGCCGGCGCCGGCGTTGTCCGTTGGCCGGCAACCGACATACATGGGGAGGACGAGGGATGAGCGGATTGCTCCACGGACATCTGGCGGTGGTGACGGGCGGCGGCTCCGGCATCGGGCGCGCCATTGCCATCGGCTATGCCGAACAGGGCGCGCGGGTGGTGATCCTGGATGCCAATTTCGATGGCGCACAGGAGACTGCGGCTGCGATCAAGCTGGTGGATGGCGAGGTCTGGACCTACGAGCTGGACGTCGCCGATCGCCAGGCCTGCCGCGACACCGCGGCCAAGATCGAGGCCGACATCGGCCAGATTTCGGTGCTGGTCAACAACGCCGGCATCAACCGGCGCAACCCGTTCACGGCAGACCCGGACGCGGTGACCGCCGACTGGGACGACATCATGTCGATCAACCTGAACGGCGTGTTCAACGTCACCCACGCCTTCGTCGAGCAGCTCCGCGCCACCAAGGGGCGGATCGTCAATATCGGCTCGATCCAGTCCTTCCTGCACGTGCGCTGGCCGAACTCGCTGGCCTACACGTCGTCCAAGCACGGCGTGCTCGGCTTCACCCGCGCTCTGGCGGCCGAGCTCGGCAAGGACGGGGTGCGCGCCAATGCCATCGGGCCGGGTCTGATCGAGACGCCGCTGAATGCCCAGACGCGGGCCACCAACAAGGACCTGATGCGCGGCTACCTGGAGCACACGCCGCTGAACCGGACCGGCAAGCCGGAGGACATCGTCGGGCCGGCGATTTTCCTGGCCTCTGACCTGTCGGCCTACGTCACCGGCACTATCGTGATGGCCGACGGCGGCTACCGCGCGATCTGATGCTGCACCGCAAAAAGGCGGTTGTCAGGTCGGCGCGACTCAGCCATCGTTATGTCATCCATCAACAACAGAAAGGAGGTGATCCAGTGTCTCATTGTCATCCGTCGCGGTCGTCGAACGGCAGGACCTGGATTTTCGCTTCCGCGGAGATTCTGGCCCGCTAGTTTCGAGGCCTCGCGGCCCATCGCGGACCGCGACTGACAATGGAGGGGTCGTCGGCGAAAGCCGGCGGCCCCTCGTCTTCGTGAAGGATTCGTGGGTTGCTAGGCCGAGTCGCCGTCCGGCACGTCGCGATTCAGCTTCGGTCGCGCGACGGCGGGGCGGCTCGGGATCACCACCAGCCTTCGGCGCCGCGCCGGTGCCTCCAGCGGTGTGGCCATGGCGTAGACCTGCTTCTCCGCCTCGACGATCAGCGCGCCGGCGAAAGGCGCGCCCAGGCGCCGCCCGACACGCTCCCACGCCCCTGCGCCGCGCATCAGCAGACGCGAGTTGACCGGCGGCAGGTACAGCGCCGCCTCGCGCCGAACCGGCTGGAACAAGGTATCGCGCAGCAGGCGGGTGATCTGGTCGGGGCTGTACGGGCGCCCATGGCCGAACGGCGTGTGCTCGAAACGGCTCCACAGACCGCGACGGTTCGGCACCACCACGAGCATCCGGCCGGCCGGCGACAGCACCCGCCAGACTTCGCGCAGGTAGTGGTTCACCTGCTCGGTATTCTCTAGCGCGTGCGCCACGATGACCCGGTCGATGGAGGCGTCGGGCAGGGGCAGGGCGTGCTCGTCGCACAGGCCGACGCGAACCTTGCCGGCGCGCGGCCAGCGGCCGACGCCTTGCTGCGCCGGCATCAACGCGACGACACGCTCGGCCTGCTCGTTGAACACCGAGAGATAGGGCGTGGCGTAGCCCAGCCCCAGCACCGACAGGCCGCGAACGTCCGGCCAGAACTCACGCAGGCGTCGTCGCACGAGCAGCCGGGCGATCTGGCCCAGATGCTCGCCGTAGAACTCGCGCAGGTCGATGATGTCGGGGCGCATGGCCGCAGTTTATCACATGCGGCGGGTTAACGGAGTCGTGCCCGGATCGGCCGCCGGCTAGGGCTTGGTCGCGTCGGCCGCGATGGCGGCGAAGATCGCGTCCAGTTCCTGGGCCATCTCGTCCAGCTCGGCGCTGCCGTAGGGGGCGAACGTGGCGGACGGCCGACGGTAGGTCAGCGTCGCCGTCCCGTCCGCGTTCTCGGTGAGGTAGAAGCGCAGCGGCGCCTCGATCCCGGCCGGCACGCTGGCCGCCAGCATCCGCACCGCGAAGTCGTTGCGGTAGACGCCGATCACCGCATTGCCGGGAATGGTCACGCCGCGCCGCGAGGCGCCGAGGCTGGCACTGGCCTGTGTCACCAGGCCCATCTCGTTGTCGGCGATGGCCGCTTCCAGCCGCTTCCACAGGTCGCCGAAGCTGTGCGGCGTGGCGATCACCTGCATGCCGTCGTCGGGATAGCCCTGGTCGGCCGTCGCAGGCAGCGCCAGACCGAGCGCCAGAACAAGGCCGAGGAACATCCGTCGCATGTCGTTGTCTCCCGTTTGCGCGCCGGGAGTGTAGGCAGGGACGGAAGTGTCGGGGCCGCCGCTCACCGCAACGTGACGGCGACCCCGAATTTGTGACCCGGAACTAGCCGAGCTGCTTGTTGAAGAAGGCGACGGTGCGGTCGCGCGCCAGCTTCGCCGAAGCCTCGTCGTACTGGCCGCGATGGTCGCAGTTGAAGCCGTGGTCGGCCTCGTAGATATGCACCTCGGCTTCCGGGTGTTTGGCGTCGATCTCTTTGACGTCGTCCAGCGGAATGCCCTGGTCCTTGCTGCCGAAGTGCATCAGCATTGGGCAGCCGCCCTTCTCGTCGACGTGCGGCATGATCTGGCCGCCGTAGTAGACCACCGCGCCCTTCACCGGCACGTGGCAGCCGGCGAGGTACGACATGGTGCCGCCCCAGCAATAGCCGACCGAGCAGACCTGCAGGCCTTCGTCGTTCAGCATCTTCACGGTGGTGGTCATGTCCTCGACCGCCTCGCTCTCCGGGAACTCGGTGCGCAGGTCGCGGCCCTTGGCGACGTCCTCCGGCGTATAGCCGAGTTGCACCGCCTTGGCCGAGCTGCGGTCGTAGAGCGATGGCGCGACGGCCACGAAACCATCCGCGGCGAAACCGTCGCAGACCTCGCGGATGTGCTTGTTCACGCCAAAGATCTCCTGGATCACCATGATGGCGCCCTTCGGCGTCCCGGACGGGTCGGCGCGGTAGGCCACGAAGCTGTGGCCGTCGTCGCTGGTCAGCGTCAGGTCCTTACCCATGATTTCTCGTCTCCCTCTGGTTCTGGCCGCCGGTCTCAGGCGCCGGCGTCGCTATCTCGGGGCGCATCCTAGGCAGCCAGCCGGCCGGAGGCCAAGCGCGATGCCGGCGCCGCCACTGGCGGCGGCCGTCGGATCGGCACTAAGCTGTCGTCATCAGTCAGTCAGGGAGGAGTGACATGGCCGGAATGAAGGGGAAATGTTTCTGCGGCGCCGTCGAGTTCGAGGTGAACGGCGACGCGGCCGTGCAGGGCTATTGCCATTGTGATGATTGCGCCGAGTGGGCAGGCGCGCCGATCAACGCCTTCTCGCTGTTCCCGTTGGGCAGCGTCACGGTGACCAAGGGCGAGGACAATATCGGCACCTACAACAAGACCGACAACAGCTTCCGCAAGTTCTGCAAGACCTGCGGCGGTCACCTCTATTCCGACCACCCGCCGTTCAACATGGTCGACGTCTATCACAACGTCGTGCCGGACATGGAGCACAAGCCGGCGCTGCACGTCTTCTATGGCCTGAAGACGGTCTCGGTGAAGGACGGCCTGCCGAAGTTCAAGGACATGCCGTCCGATTTCGGCGGCTCCGGCGAGATGCTGGAGGAATAGTCGCGCGCTATCCCGGGAGCGTGGAGAAGCGGATCGTTCCCTTCTCCACGCCCTGGGTGACGACGTCCAGGCCGCCGGCGCGGAGCATGAACTCCAGCCGGTGGTCGCGGAACTGACGCGGCACCGCGCCGCTGGAGAACTTCGCGCCGAGCTCGCGGATCAGCGGCAGCGACGCCTTCACCTCCGCGATGGTCCGCTGGACGCTCTCGCGCGCGCCCATCCGCGC